>CANQAJ010000024.1 GCA_947589365.1 uncultured Clostridia bacterium
ACAGTTTTTTATCAAGCATATTGATATATTTAGCATCAGAAAGAATTTCACACTTACAAATATCACCTTTTCGAGTGATTATCTCAGATATTCTATCACGAACCAATTTATTATATTTTCTTACAAACTTGTTTTCGCCCCTCCTTTAAACATATCATATAAAACCATTCTGTTCCATTTATCATTACATCATCAAATTTTTCAGTTAATGCTCCGAGAAGTTGTTGTCAGATTACCGAGATACACACCTACATCGTCGCATTGCATAATTCCGCTCATAATACAAACACCGCCTACACCCGAATTTCTCACTAAATCTATATTCTTTTCATTGATACCGCCGATACCGTATACGGGAACAGAAACGGAATTACAAATTTTCCCGATAAATTCAATACCCCTGCCGGGAAGACCTTTTTT
Organism: uncultured Clostridia bacterium; assembly: GCA_947589365.1. Taxonomy (GTDB): domain Bacteria; phylum Bacillota; class Clostridia; order Oscillospirales; family Acutalibacteraceae; genus UBA1213. The sequence continues at coordinate 421 of CANQAJ010000024.1, forward strand.
ACATTCCGTATCAAAAATATGACCGGCTGTAATATATGTACAACCAAGACTTTCAGCCTCAAGTGCATCTTCAACGGAATGGCATGACGCACCGATCGTTGTAAATAACTTTTTATGTTCATCATTAATATTCCGTAAAACCGAAAGCGGAAGATGTATTGCACCCGCACCGAGTTCCGCCGCAGCTTCATAGAAATTATGGAGAATACATTGAGTATTATACTTTGAACATATTGAAAGAACCTCTGCGGCAAGCGATTTATACTCCGACTCCGTCAAATCCTTTTCCCTTAAAATTATACCTCTCGGGTGACACGCGGAAATTTTACGGATGCGGTCAAGAAAATTGCCTCTGCACAGTTTTCTGTTTGTAATACATAAAATATCAGACATAAAGATAATCATTGAGAACGGGCTGTAAGCCTTCTTCCGAAATATCCTTATACATCCTGTCAAGGCTGCGGCTGTCGCATATTTCAAACTGCTCGTCACCCTCTGCGTCCCCGGACTCCTTTCCCGAATATTTACTTTCATGGTCGCCTATACCTGTAGAAACACCTGCGGAAACCTTTGTTGCGGCAATTTTTACTATGCCGTTTCTGAACTCGGCACTTTCTCTTGATGAAACAGTAATTCCCACATAAGGCAGAAAAATGCGGTAAGCACAAATAATCTGACAAAGCTGCTTCTCCCCTACATCGTGCGGATTTATGCTATCATTATTGAGAATAGGACGCAGTCTCGGACATGACAGCGACATCTCGGCATAAGGGTACTTTCTCTGTAAATAATAAACATGAAGTGCACTTGCAAGTGCATCTTTTCTAAAATCCGACAGACCGAGCAGTGCTGAAAATGCTACGCCACGCATACCGCCGAGCAATGCTCTTTCCTGTGCATCAAAACGATAGGGCCATACTCTCTTATGTCCGAGCAAATGTAATGTTTCATATTTTTCCGCATCATAGGTTTCCTGGAATACCGTAACATAGTCCGCACCACATTCATGGAGATAGCGATATTCGTCTGTATTTACGGGATATATTTCAAGTCCTACCATGCGGAAATATTTTCTCGCAAGCTTGCAGGCTTCTCCGATATATTTTACATCACTTTGACTTCTGCTTTCTCCCGTCAGGATGAGAATCTCCTCCATGCCGCTGTCTGCTATAATTTTCATTTCATGCTCAATCTGTTCCATTGAAAGCTTCATGCGTTTTATATGATTATAGCAGTTAAAACCGCAATAAACACAGTAATTTTCACAATAGTTTGCAATATAAAGCGGCGTAAAAACATACACTGTGTTACCGAAATGCTTACCTGTTTCAAGTCTTGCCCTTTCAGCCATCTGCTCCAGAAACGGTGCTGCCGCAGGTGAAAGCAAAGCCTTGAAATCTTCAATACTGCAAGTATCATGTTCAAGTGCGGTTCTAACATCCTTTGCGGTATATTTTTCGGGAGAATATTCATTCATCTGCGAAATAACCTTTTCACGGATATCGGATTTTATCTCCTCCATTCCGGGCAGATATTCCATGTGATTTTTACGGCAGCTCGGATCATTTTCCAGACGGTGCTTTCTCTCAAGAGCTTCCGCAGACAAATTTCCGGAATCCACAAAATACTGATTGTCCATTTTCTTTCCCCCTCAGTCACGCAGAAATCCCGTCAGCGGATCGGATGCGGAGGAGCCGCGGGCAAGCACACGTCCAAGACCCGATAAATAAGCCTTTCTGCCCGCTTCAACAGCCTGTCTGAATGCTGCCGCCATCAAAGGAAGATTTCCGGCCGTGGCAAGAGCGGTATTTGCCATGATTGCCGCAGCACCCATTTCCATCGCTTCACAAGCCTGAGAGGGTTTGCCGATACCTGCGTCAACTATAATGGGCAAATCAATTTCATCAATAAGAATCTGTATAAATTCCTTTGTAGCCAAACCTTTATTTGAGCCTATAGGTGCCGCTAAAGGCATTATAGTTGCCGCACCGGCATTTACGAGATCCCTTGCAGCATTAAGATCCGGGTACATATACGGCATTACGACAAAACCCTCACCGGCAAGGATTTCCGTAGCCCTGATTGTTTCCGCATTATCGGGCAGAAGATATTTTGCATCACGCATTATCTCAACCTTCACAAAATTACCGCAGCCAAGCTCACGGGCAAGTCTTGCAATACGCACCGCTTCTTCGGCATTTCTTGCACCGGAAGTATTCGGCAGAAGCGTTACTCCTTCCGGAATAAAATCAAGAATATTCTCCTTTTCCTTAGTATTTGCACGGCGTACCGCAAGGGTTATAATTTCAGCCCCCGCATCACGCACTGCGGCTTCGATAAGATTAAGAGAGTACTTTCCCGATCCGAGAATAAAACGGGAATTAAACTCATGTCCTCCTATTATCAATTTATCATCCATTTATTATCCCTCTTTCATAGAATAAAAAATCAGTTACACCACAATTATTTTTATGACGGCATCGTAAGAAAGCATAAATCATCCTCCCCCGACGAAGCTCACTACCTCTACGATATCACCATCCTGTAATATAACATCATTATAGGCCGACTTTGAAACAATTTCTTCGTTTCGCTCTATGACAATTCTCCGTATATCAAATGAAGTCGTTTCAAGATATTCCGACAATGTCTTACCGTCAACGGGCAGTAACTCGCCATTCACTTTTACCATATTACACATCTCCTCTTAAATCAGTTTCTTATTTACAATATTCTGTGCGAGCCTTAACAGCTCAGCGGTTGCCTTACCGGGATTCTCTGCCGCAAAAATCGCCGAAACAACAGCAACACCATCCACACCGCTATCCTTTAGCCGATTTATATTTTCAGCCGATATCCCTCCTATTGCTACTATCGGAACATCAACGGCATCACAAATTGCTCTAAGCCTTTCAAGGGGCATATCGGATACATTTTTTTTTGTCGAACTGCCGAACACCGCACCAACACCAAGATAATCCGCTCCGCTGCTGACAGCATTCAAAGCCTCCTCGACATTATGTGCGGAAACACCGATAATCATATCATCTCCTACCCGTTTGCGTACTTCTGACGGATTCATATCGTCCTGACCTACATGAATACCGTCTGCACCGCACCTAACGGCAATTTCAACATTATCATTGATTATAAACGGTACACCATACTTATGGCACAGACCGCATATTTTATCCGCCTCCTTTAGGAGTTTTTCGTCATCAAGCTCTTTTTCCCGAAGCTGAACACAGGTGACGCCGTTTTTCAGTGCGGCTTCAACCTGATCATACAGGCTCATTCTGCCTGTCCATGCCCTGTCTGTTACCGCATACAGCAGCATTGCTCTTCTGTCAAATTTCATCCTTCCACCTCGATTTGAATAAACAAAAAATCGGAGACACTCCTGATATGCCTCCGAAAGAATTTATTGCAGGTTCCTACGGCGGCATTATCCGCATCAGGTATAAGGGTCGAAGGTCATACCTTCCTCTCAGCCTGTCACACAAGCTCCCCGAACAAATATATTATACATTATTATTTTTATAATTACAAGTGTTACGAAAAGGTATTGTCCGTTCATCCGCAAGTTATAAATTGACATCATGCGGATTTTCACAAGGTTCTGAAAAATAACAGTAAGTTTTCAATGGAAATTATTAAAATTAATTTATTATTTCTATTGACAAAATCGTTTTATTTGATTATAATGTACTTGTACAATAAGTACATTAACAGACAAAGGAGGGCAACTGTGGAAATTATTATAAGCAGTAATACAAACAAGCCGATTTATGAACAAATAACCTCACAGATAAAAGCCATGATTATGAGCGGTGAGTTGCAAACCGGCGACCCTATTCCCTCTATGCGTGCTTTGGCAAAAGACATTCATGTAAGTGTAATTACAGTACAAAAGGCATATGAGGATCTTCAAAGGGACGGTTTCATTGAAACGACCGTAGGTCGGGGCAGCTTTGTATCGGCTCGGAATAAAGACTTTTATCAGGAGGAACAGCAAAGGCTTGCGGAAGGTCATCTGGAGAAAGCCGCCGACATCGGTCGGACAAGCGGAATATCATTAGGAAAGCTTATTGAACTGCTGACGATGTTTTATCATGGGGAGGAATAATTATGGAGGCTCTGTTACAGGTTAATAACCTTACAAAACAATACGGTAATTTTAAGCTTGACCATGTTTCATTCACCATACCTAAAGGTACGATCATGGGACTGGTAGGAGAAAACGGTGCGGGAAAAAGTACCACTATCAAGGCAATTCTCGATCTTATTCGCAAAGACGAGGGTACAGTCACCTTTTGGGGGCAGCAGCTATCGTCCTCAAAGCAGTTGAAGGAGAATATAGGGGTTGTATTTGACGAGATAAATTTCTATCAGACACTTACTCCCCTTAGGGTGGGAAAAATTGCAGGTGCTTCATACAGACAGTGGAATGATAAGATATATAAGGAATATCTAAAACGGTTTAATCTTCCGATCGATGAGAAAATAAAAGAAATGTCAAGGGGAATGAAAATGAAGCTGTCTATTGCCGTTGCCCTTTCACACAATCCTAAGCTGTTGATACTTGACGAGGCTACAAGCGGTCTTGACCCTGTTATGCGTGACGATATTCTTGATATTTTTCTTGATTTTGTTCAGGACGAAAATCATTCCGTACTGCTGTCCTCGCATATAACAACCGATTTAGAAAAAGTTGCGGACTATATTACCTTTATTCATCATGGAAAGGTAGCATTCAGCAAAACAAAGGATGAGCTGCGTTATAACTACGGTATTATCCGCTGCGGCACGGATTTCTTCAATAAACTCGACAAAAAAGAAATACTTGCATACCGTAAGGAAGCCTATCAATGGGATGTTCTTGTTGCCGACAAGGATAAGGCAAGGAGAAAATATAAAAATGCCGTTGTGGATAATGCAACCATTGATGATATTCTTGTACTGTATGTGAAAGGAGAGCAGGCGAAATGAAAGGACTTATTCTCAAGGATTTATATAATCTCGCCGGCAATGTCAGATATATGCTTTTTGCTATGATTATCATTGCCATTGGCATTATCCCCACCTCGGACGGCGTAGGATTTCCCATTATTTATGCGATAATGCTCAGTATAATAACAATTAGTACCTTTACCTTTGACGATACCTCCAAATGGACAGGGTATGCACTGACAATGCCTGTTTCAAGAAATGAATTAGTCAAATCAAAATTTATTGTACTTGCTTTTTTCTGCATTATAGGCTGTATATCGGGAATTGTAACCGATATTGCAGGCGGAGTTGTAATGAAACGGTTCGATTCCTATGCGGAAAATATAGGTGTAACTTTCCTTTTAGCCCTTGCCGCCCTCGGAATTTCTCTTATTTTCGGAAGCACAATGATCCCTGTTGTTATTAAATTCGGTGCGGAAAAGGCTCGTATCCTCATGGCGGTAGTGATCATTGTTCTTGCAATGATAATATGGGGCGGAATAACTTTAGCATTGTCTATAAATCGGGATACGGAGCTTATAAATTTTGTCGAAGAAAACATATTGATTTTGCTGTGCGGTCTGTTCGTCTTTGCATTATTATGGTCCTATGTTATGTATAGGATAAGCTGTAATATTTTAAAAAACAAAGAGTTTTAAACTATCCCCCTCAATATTTAAAAAACGGAGCAAAATATTTTATAGAATCAGGAGTAATTATAACGGTTTGGAATATCAGGTTATTCATAATAACTATTTGCTGTTTTTAAAATCTTGAGCTATAATTGCATTGTAAACATATATTAATTCCTTCATAAAGTCCGGAGGCGGAAGCGGTGAAAAACAAACTTTTTATTTTAACATTATGTATGCTCATAACTACATTATGTGCCTGTGGAAATAATAGCGGTGATAATAGTACAAATAACACGGAAAGACAAGACAATATCATAACACAGAGCAGTACAATCGCCGAAAGCTCTCACACCGGAAACGAATCCGCTCAATCAGTTCCCGAAATAGAATCAAAGCAGGAGGTGTCAAGTGGTATCGAGTCAAAAACAGATGAAAGCAATATCACACAAAATAACTCAACCAATAAGGAGGGTACTGCTATGCAGATGAAAATTAATGATGCAACCGTTTCCGTGAAATGGGAAAATAATAAATCCGTACAGGCTTTGAAAGAACTTTGTACGGAAAAACCATTGATAATCCAAATGTCAATGTACGGGGGTTTCGAGCAGGTAGGCTCTATCGGAACAAATATACCGAGGAATGATGTACAGACAACGACACAGGCAGGAGATATCGTTTTATATTCAGGTAATCAGCTTGTTGTATTTTACGGCTCCAATTCATGGGCATACACAAGACTTGGTCATATTACCGGCATTACCGAAAATGAACTGTCTTCTCTTCTCGGTGGTGGAAATGTGAAAATTACATTGAATTGATACACCGGTAAAAAACGTCCGTATACAAATACATGATAATTTTTCAAATTAAAAATGCGTAAGTCTGAAAAATGACCTACGCACTTTTTTAATATCCCGTCGGCAAGATCGATAAGTTGTCCTGCACGGATATTCCAACTGATATACCATAAATTAATTTCAAGTCCGTTCGCCCGCACAAGTACATCCTCTGCGAAGGCACCGGCAGCAAAACACTGTTTGTCAAGCCATGCAGCTCAGCTTGCGGCTGCCCTCAATGCCGAATCACTGCTGCCGAATCCGCTGCCTCCGGAGGTACTGAACGGTGCTATTTTTCCTTATCCTTATTTCAGACCCCCGTATTGCTTCTCGTCAACCGGTTCGAGCCATTCATTTGAGCCGTTTTCTCCCGGTACTTCAATAGCTAAATGTGAGAACCAACTGTCCGGTGCCGCCCCGTGCCAGTGCTTTACACCTGTCGGAATATTTATACAGTCGCCCGGCTTCATTTCAACGGCTTCCCTGCCCCACTCCTGATAGTAGCCGCGTCCGGCAACGCATACAAGAATCTGACCTCCGCCCTTATCGGCATTGTGGATATGCCAATTGTTACGGCAACCCGGCTCAAAGGTTACATTGAAAATTCCTACCTGTTCCTTAGATATGGGTGCAAGATAGCTCCGACCCGTAAAATACTGTGCAAAGGCATCATTAGGTTCACCAATCGGGAAAACCATCTGTGCGGCATGAGCAGCCTTTGCGTCCTCTGCCGCGTCTTTTTCTGCCCATACTTCCTTTGCCATATTGAATACCGCCCATGCTTTCGGCCATCCCGCATAAAATCCGACATGAGTAATGACAGCTGCAATTTCAGCTTTTGTAACACCGTGCGACTTTGCGTTCTGCAAATGATAAACCAAAGAGGAATCCGTAATTCCCGAGGACATAAGTGCCACTACGGTAATTATGCATCGTGTTTTTAAGTCAATATCCTGATTGTTCCAGTTCTCACCGAACAGAACATCATCGTTGTAGTGTGCAAAATCGGGTGCAAACTCCCCAAGTGCATTTCTTCCTGCCGTCTGTACAATCTTAGCCATAAGATTTTCCTCCCTATTTTTATAATTTATTATTCAAGGTATAACCGTAAAAAATCACGCTTTACAAAATCTCTCAGCACCCTGCCGACTGTTCACTTGTGCCATTCTGACAGGCTATAGCTATATCAAAAAGTAATCACAAGCTCCGGAGCGTGCCTTATAATTTCTCTCGTATGAGTTTCGTCTGCCGTACAACTACGTTGTCCCGTTGCGTGTTGGCGAAGCCGCTTAGTTACCCATACAGTCATGCAGATACGGAAGACCATCGGATTGCCGGGTTTAGTGTATTTCATATTTCAGCCTTCCTTACCGCATGATTTTACATACTTTTTCTTAAAATATCTATGATTTCATCATGGTTGAGAACTTTATAGCCGCCCCGCATGGTAAGGGTTGCATCTGCAATTCCCTCGATCATTTCATCGGTAACTCCAAACTCTGAAATTTTCAACACAAGACCAAGCTCGTTCATCCAGCTTTCCATTGCTGAAAGACCTTCTTCGGCAATCTGTTCGTCGGTTTTGCCTTCTTCGGATACACCCCAGACATTTACGGCAAAACGCACGAATTTTTTCAGTCCGTACGGCATGATATGACGGTAATAAGGCAAAGAAACCGCCGCCAAAGTCATACCGTGGGTTGCATCTGTATAAGCCCCTACCGCCTGACCCAGCATATGCACCATCCAGTCGGTAGACTTTCCACGGGAAACAAGCGTATTCAATGCCCATGTCGCAGTCCACATAATGTTTGAACGTGCTTCATAATTCTGCATATCTTTATTGGCTATACGGCTTGAATGAATAACGGAACGCATCAGACCTTCGCTGATGTAGTCGCTGGTGTTATCGTCCTCACCGGAAAAATATTGCTCACATATGTGATTGAAAATATCATATATACCGGCAGCCATCTGATAGTGCGGCAGTGTAAGAGTATATTTCGGGTTAAGAATTGAGAACCTCGGCATAATACTCTCGTCTGCAAACACATGACCGATTTTCATTTTTGTTTCTCGGTTGGTAATAACCGCTCCCGCATTCATTTCCGAGCCTGTTCCGACCATCGTCAGAACACATCCGACAGGAACGATATCACAGGTCGGCTCTTCAAAACGCTGATAGTATTTTTCCCACGGATCTTCATCACAGTTGACGGACACCGAAACAGCCTTTGCATAATCACATACGGAACCGCCGCCCACGGCAAGCAGCAAATCCGCATTGTGTTTTCTTGCAATCTCAATACCCTCATACAATTTTTCAAGAGTCGGGTTAGGCATAACGCCCGAAATTTCCGCTACATTCTTTGCGGCTTTCTTTAAAATTTCAGTCACCTCATCGTAAATTCCGTTTTTCTTAACAGAACCGCCGCCGTAAATCAGTACGACATTTTCTCCGTACTTTGCAAGCTCGGTTTCAAGGTATTTCAGTGACTCGTCACCGAAATATAATTTCGTGGGGTTACAGTAAGCAAAATTTCCTAACATGATTTTTCTCCTTTTCTGTTATTTTTCAAGCAGCTTTTTCGCACACTTGTAAATGAGTTCATAAATTGTATGCCCGATAAAATGAACGCCCGCTGATTCCATTGCCTTTTTCTGTTTATCCGTCACTACCGTATAAGGGTAGATGCCAAACATAAAAGGGAAAAACGTATAGATAAAACTGTCAATCTCCTCCCTGCTCATATCAGGGCAGAACTTTTGCAAAAGCCCTTTTACAGCCCGCATAGAGCCGCTGTATGCTTTCTTCAGATCAATCAGATTTTCAAGACGGCTGCCTGCCTCTGTATCGTAATGGTTCATGGAAAGCAGTTTGAGCAGCCGCTCACGTTTTTCCAATGATGAAGCGAGTGCATTTGCCAGCTCGTCCTTGGTCATTGTTTCGTTCTCATTGCGTATCATGTCCAAATCTGCAATCCAAAGCTCGTATTCCTTTTGCATAAGAGCAAGGAAAATTTCTTCCTTTGTTTGAAAATAATTATAGATGGATGTGCGTGTAAAAGAAGTTTCCTCACCGATTTCCTTTATTGTTATTTCCTTAAAGCTCATTGTCTCATAGAGCTTTGCACAAGCGGCGATTATTTCTTCCTTTCTCGCATTAGTTAATTCCTCTGAGCCTTTCGGCATTTTAGTGCCTCCTTATTTATACGGAATTTTTTAATGTTTCCGTTACCTCATGACCCGCAACCAATTCTGATACTGTGTCATTATATTAATTATAGCTACATTCTGACACGATGTCAATATGCAATTGAATTTTTAATTAAGAAAATTATTTTCAGTTATTGATTACAATTCAACACAGTTAAGGGCAGTAATAAAGCCTCATATTAATAAATGTGCAAACCCACTTACTACACAGGTTTGCACATTTATATATTATAATATCTCCAAAGCAAAAAATTACAGCCCCAAAATATAAAAACCGTTATATTGCTTTGCCTTATCCAACCAATCTGCAAGCTTTTTATAATCCGCAGGCTCTTTTTTACAAATCTTTTCAATGAGTGGCTGAATTAATTCAGGCTTATAGTAATTAATTCCGTAGAGATCAACCGTACCGGTTTTCAGGTTGTTATAAATCCCGCAATCAAAAATGCTGCTGTACTCATCATAAAATTCGTTCTCATCATCACCGCTGATATACAAAGAATCATCATACCAATGGTCTATTGAAACCGAAACAATTTGTTTCACACTTGTACCCGCCGGAAATTTACAGTACTGTATTTCTATAAAACAAGTACCCCCGACTCTTCTCCGTTCCTCCTGTGTAGCAAAAGAATAAAACATAAAATCACCTTAAAAATTATATTTTTGGCTGCAAAACATATATGTAATTACAAAATCATTATAACATTCTATTATTGCCTTTTCAACTTTTTATGATATGCCGCCAAACTTTCTCATGAAAAAATTGCTGATTTATAAGAAATCTTCCATTGGAGAAAAATATATAAATTTCAAAAAAAATATTGATTAATTTTTAGATTTATTGTATAATGGTCATACGGGAAACTGACACCGAAATTTCATTGAGGTGAAAGGCTCTTTATACATTGTTGTGTAACTGTGCCTTTCGGCACAGTTTTTTTATTTGAAGGGGATGATATAATGGAAAACCGTGTTGCTGTTATCAGCATTATTCTTGAAAATTCAAACTCCGTTGACGAAGTGAACAAGCTTATAAGCAGCTACAGCGATTATATCGTTGGACGTATGGGTATACCCTATAAGCAAAGAGGGCTGTCGATTATCTGCATTGTTATTGATTCGCCGCAGGATATTATTTCCGCCCTTTCCGGCAATCTCGGAAAGCTGGACGGTGTAAGCACAAAAACCGCTTATTCAAAATATATTTTCAGAGAATGATGTTATCATACCGATTATAAAACAGAAAATTATATAAAGGAGATTTTGTAAATGTATAATCCTAAATCACTCAAGGCCGAGGAATTTATCGACCACAACGAAATTCTTGAAACTCTCGAATATGCGGAGCAAAACAAGCACAACCGTGAGCTCATCGAGGAAATTCTCGACAAGGCAAAACCGAGAAAAACAGGACGGGGCGTTGAATGTGCCGGTCTTTCCCACCGTGACGCAAGTGTCCTTCTTGCCTGTGATATTCCCGAGCTTAACGAAAAGATGTATTCTCTTGCAAAGGAGATAAAGGAAGCTTTCTACGGCAACAGAATAGTAATGTTTGCCCCGCTTTATCTTTCAAATTACTGTGTAAACAAATGCGTATACTGTCCCTATCATTATCAGAATAAGCAGATACCGAGGAAAAAGCTTACTCAGGACGAGGTACGCAAAGAAGTTATAGCTTTGCAGGATATGGGACATAAACGTCTTGCAATTGAATGCGGTGAAGACCCCGTTAATAACCCGATTGAATATGTACTTGAATGTATCAATACCATTTATTCCATTAAGCATAAAAACGGAGCTATCCGCCGTGTCAATGTAAATATCGCCGCAACAACTGTTGAAAATTACAGAAAGCTTAAGGAAGCCGGTATCGGCACATATATACTCTTTCAGGAAACCTACCATAAAGAAAGTTATGAAAAACTTCATCCGGCAGGACCTAAACACAACTATGCGTATCATACCGAAGCAATGGACAGAGCTATGGAGGGCGGCATAGATGATGTAGGTTTGGGAGTACTTTTCGGTCTTGAGATGTACAAATATGAATTTGCCGGATTACTTATGCACGCAGAACATCTTGAAGCAGTGCATGGTGTGGGACCTCATACAATCAGTATTCCGAGAATAAAACGGGCATCCGACATAGATCCGTCTGTTTTCGATAACGGAATTGACGATGATATTTTTGCAAAGATTATTGCCTGTATCAGAATAGCTGTACCGTACACGGGTATGATTATTTCCACAAGGGAAAGTGAAGCCTGTCGTGATAAGGTGCTTGATCTTGGTATATCGCAGATTTCCGGTGCATCGAGGACATCCGTGGGCGGATATACGGAGGAAGAAAGACCTCACGATACCGAACAATTTGACGTATCGGATCAGCGTACACTTGACGAGGTTGTAAGGTGGCTCATGGGCAAGGGCTTCATACCTTCTTTCTGTACTGCCTGTTATCGTGAGGGCAGAACGGGCGATCGTTTTATGGCACTTTGTAAAGTCGGACAAATTCAGAATTGCTGCCACCCGAACGCCCTTATGACATTACAGGAATTTCTTTCCGATTATGCATCTCCCGAAACAAAGAAAATCGGTGAGGAGCTTATCGCAAGAGAGATACAAAATGTACCCGACGAAAAACGCAGACAGCGTGCAATAGACTATCTCAAACAAATAAAGGACGGCGGAAAGCGTGATTTCCGTTTCTGACAGTTTTAGCATTTCACAGCAGTACAAGATTTGAAAACGAACTTGTACAAACAGAAAAACAAATATAACGTAATGTTTATTCAAAAATTTCAAATCAGTTAAACCAAAAAAATATCGGGAGAGTATTTCATCTTGAAGTAACTCTCCCGATATCTTTTATAATTATTTGTAATTCTTTTTACGTCTTAATGTTAATGATATAATCACTCCGGCAGTTGCTGTAAGAACAACTAAAAGCACAGCATTTGTGTTTTCACCTGTTACGGGTACATCACCGGAAGTGCTGTCCTGCGGTGTCGTTGAAGGCTCCGTATTATCCGGTGCACCTGTAGACGGTTCATCGTAACTGTTATCAGTTGTTATATCCTGTTTTCCGCCCTCGCTTGATTCATCGGATTCACCTGATTCCTCAGGCTCACTTGATTCCTCAGGCTCGCTTGACTCCTCAGGTTCGCTTGACTCCTCAGGCTGACTTGACTCCTCAGGTTCGCTTGATTCTTCAGGTTCGCTTGATTCCTCAGGTTCGCTTGACTCCTCGGGTTCGCTTGACTGCTCGGGTTCACTAAATGTTTTTAAATCAGCAGGATCGGCAGTAAATCCGAGGTGGTAATATCCGTCTGTTGTAGTTACCGTACCCGAACCGGAATAGTTATTAACATAAACCGGACGGGGATCTTTAGCCATATCCATATATATGGTATGAGGTCCTTTTTCAAGGGTGAGTTTTACTTTTCCCTCTGCATCAGTTACGTATTCAATATATTCGCCATCGTCAACTTTCAGACTTACTACCTTATTTTCTGATATAGCCTCTCCATTATCGGCATTTGTAATAGGAAGAACGACTTCATATTCTGCGGGGGATTTATCATTATCTATTACTATTCTGTTTGTAGTGGTTAATATATGAAGAGGTACTGTACCGTTTTGTGTCGACTCAAGTATATAATTTTCTACAATTAAATCTTCTCCGCCAAGCTCACCTAACTTTTCAGCATCACCGAAAGCAGATGCGGCAACATAGTTATTGGTTGCAACAAGAATACTCGTTGTTGTATCATTACGATCAAGCTGTGTTCCGTCGTCAAGCATTACAGATGTTATCTTAAATCCGCTCTCTCCGGCAGGATCATATTTGTAAGTAAATCCGGCAACCTGTAAAAAACTTCCGCTTACACGTTCTCTTAATAAAAGACCCGTATCATCCTGACCTGTTGTAACAAGACCTGCCTCAATTGCAGAATATAACTGTGCAGGTGTTATTTTCAATACCTCAACCATATTACCGTGATTGAACGCATTAAGCACATCGCCCTTTGTAACTGTTCCTACAGGCAGTGCAGAAGATATACCTCCGCCATTTTCAACAGCAATAACAGGAATATCCATATTCAAACGATCCGCAAATATATTTGCATTTTCAAGAAATGCGTCTGTCACAAAATCACCATAGTTTGTTTCAACTATTCTCGGTTCGGCATAATCATAATATATATATCCTCCCCAAAGCGGTGTTTCGTTTACACAAAGTTCCTGACCTAATATTGTATTTTGTTCTTCCACAAGTAAATCAAGATTGTTTTGCACCGAATCCTTTACTTCCTGACCGTTGTCAGTCAATGAAAAATTCATTGCTTCATTATAATCCATTACTTTTCCGCTTGCGGTAACATTGTTGTTATCATCAAATGTGATTTCAATAGCTCCTAAAGCTGTAAATCCTGTTCCTGTCTGGATAACAGGTATAGATGTTCCCTCAAATACATCATTTTCAACAGTATGACTGTGTCCGTCTACAACTGCTGTTACCTTTGAAAGTTCTTCTGCACTAAGTCCCTTTAAAAGGTCTTCACTTGTACAATCAACTGCCGAAGGATTATTTCCCAAATGGCAAACAAGTACAATAGCATCTGTGCTGTCGCTAAGATTTGCTATCTGTTCTTTAGCGGTTTGAATCTCATCGGCAAATGTAACCCCGGCAAGTTTCGCAGGATTTGTTGACGTTGCTGTATCTGTTGTTGTAATTCCGATAAATCCTATTTTATGCTCCCCTACTGTGATTACTGTATTCTGCTCAAGCATTGGTGAACCGTTATACAGTACGTTTGCACCCAAAATAGGAAAGTCCGCCATTTCAACATTTGCCATTAACATATCATAGCCATAGTCAAATTCATGGTTTCCTGCCGCCATAACATCATATCCGGCAGAGTTCATCAAACGTATAACATCCAGACCCTGTGAAATTGTTGCAAACGAAGCCCCCTGTATTGCATCTCCTGCATCTACCAATAAAGCATTATCTGTTGACGCCGCAATAGCCGCTGTCTGAGGCAGACCTATTGCGGTATCACTTCCTCCTACTACACCGTGAATATCGTTTGTAGTATAGATAGTCACAGTATTATTATCGGCTGTTTTCTCCATACCGTTGTCTTCTGCCGCAGCAGGTATCGCCGTTGCTGCCGCTGCACATACGACAGCAAAAGACAAGCCGAGACATAAAACTTTTTTTGACATTAAAATTCCTCCTTAATTTATTATTATTTTTTGTTGCTGCATACATAAAGCAGTTTAACAAATAAATAATTCTACTTCATTATACATTATACCTATATTTTTTACTTTTTTCAAGTATATTTAAATTTTTAGTCAATATAAACAAGTAAAAAACGGAGCATAGTTTGTAATTTTCTATGCTCCGTTTTATTATCTGCTTTTATCAAGACCTTTTATATTGATATTAAACGAACATTTACTTGTTTGTAAAAGTTCGTGCCAATCATCAAGATTAATTTTTTTATCAGGATATACCGTTCTTATATACTTATAAAGAGATATCACATCACCACCGCACCTGTGCAGGCTTAACTGAATTGCAGAATTAAGTTTATTTCCGATATCATCATATATTTGCATATATTCTTCATCATTATATTTTTTGTCAAGTATTATATCCGTATCAAAATTTACGGTAAGCCGATTATCTTCCAAAACTGCTGTTGTTTTAGCTGTACATGATGATATACCATAGCTTATGCTGTCATAAGATATATCTCCTCTCAATTCGTCCGCCTTTTCACTCATTATAAGAATACCGCTTGTTGCATCCATATTTAGCTTTGCCGAATTTCTCATATCACTCCGCACAAGATAGCTTCCGCTTGTCTTTATGAGCTTAAGTGTATTATTTGTTTCAATATAGGGTATGAGCATATCATTATATTTATTATTCAGGCACGAAACATAGTCAAATAATGAAAAATGGATCGAGGATTGATCAACCGCATTGCTGTCATATAACAAATTGATATTTTCAGAGGTATATCCGAGCTTTGTTATCGCATTATCTATTGTTTCCTTTGAATTATCCGCCGCTATTATATTTGTCGTTTTCATAATATCATTATTGTGTCTGAAATATGACAGGCTGCTTTCAAGATTATCAGCAGCGGCAGGATTTACCATGATAAAAAGGCATTGGCTCAGAAGTATTGAGCGTCCCTTTTGATTTTCAAGGTTTTCAATTGCTTTCCGTACGTTTTCCCCTTCGGAATAAAGAAGCCTGACGGAATTTTCTTCCTCCGCCTCCGTATCAAGAACAATATAGGTCATTGTATAATCACTGCCGTTTTTATCTATACCTATTCCCTGCACAATCAGCCTCTGATTAAGCTGTGCCGCCGAGCAGCCGCTTATTGTCGGTATGACAAGGGATATACATAAAATGACGGATGCAGTCCTCAAAGCTCTTTTTATCGCCTTGGGTGATTTTATCTTATACACCACCGCAGCACCGAGTGGGATTATAAACGAAAAAACAACGGCAAGTGCGGCAGTTATTCTTCTGTCAAATATCATATCTCCTATATATCCGTTATTGCAAAGAAATATCAGTACTCCGTAAATTATCGCAAGTATCGGTATATATACGGAATTTATCACCTTTTTTTCGGCAGAAAAATTTCCTATAAGGCGAAAAATTATATAAAGCTCCGACGAAAGCAAACAACAGAATGATGCCGCCGCCGTTCCTATAAAGAAAGGATTGAATCTCTGCAAATCGCCCGAACCGTCTATGATGTGATAAAACGGGAACGGCATATCCGTAAGATATACACCGAGTGTTCCGCAAATCAGGATAAGCATTGCACCGAGGAATATATAAGTAAACATATTCCATATAACCGAGGTTTTCGTAAATTTGCCTTTTGCAGTACGGCATAATACAAACAATATTGCTGTTTCCTCCGTCTGTGACAGCATTATGAGCATATTTCCGTATAGGGATTTTGTTCCGATATTGCTTATCGGCATAAGATTTTCCGTATCAAAGGACGGTGCAAGCAGAAATATCATAAGCAGGGCTGATATTACAATTCCGGCAAATGCTACAGCCGAAAATCTTGCCGAGGCTTCAAGTCCTTTATATGATGCATATACGGAAACTGCAAGTATAAAGAATATAATACTGTATTTTTCTATACCCGTTCCCGAAAGCTCTCCTATGAAGCCGTTAAGACAGAACAGATGATATACCGATAAATATATAAAATATAATATATACAGCAAACCGCCGTATTTCATAAGCTTATCATTTCGGATATTTTTATTATTTATCGTATAATCACGGTATTTAATTATCGGTATCAGCAACAGAAATGAAAATACCGTAAAAATAATAAAAGGAAAAAACAGTTCCCATACGGATCCTTCCCCAGAAAAGACCCCGGGAAAAAGAAATATATTTGAGATTTTGCATATAAACAGCAATACAAATAGCTGTCCCGATGTTATTATTCTCTCATTGTTCATATCAGACACCTCCGCCGACATGGGAACCGGGCATATTCTGCACCTTTGCTGATTTATCGGAAAGAGTTTTCCAATCCGCTCTTATAAATACATCTCGTAACGCACCCTTTCCTAACGGTGAAAGCGGAGCGGTATAGGGTATTCCGAATGTTGATTTACTGCATATATTTATAAACACAAAGCAGAAAAGGGCGGCTATTCCCCATATTCCCCATATACCTCCTGCCACTGTAAATGCAAGCCTTAATATTGCAACAGGTGCGTACAGATTCGGAATGATATAGGAACATATTATGGCGACGGCAACAACCATAAGAGTAGGAGCACCGATAAGTCCCGCATTTATTGCTGTATCGCCTATTACAAGACCGCCCACGATACTTACGGCATAGCCGAGCGGCTGCGGCATCCTCAGACCTGATTCTCTCATTATTTCATATACAAATTGCAAAAGTATGGTTTCCGACATAAGTGAAAGCGGAGTAGCTCCAATGGAACCTGCTATTTTATTTAACATAAGTGTCGGAAACATCTCCGGATTAAACGTTCCCAGAGCCACAAAAATCCCCGGCAGCATCATGGCAATAAAAAATGCCGCATATTTCAGCCGTCTTGTAAATGTGGCAAAATACGGTTTATTTGAATAATCGTCAAGCGTCTGAAAATTTTCAACAAATAAATACGGCACGATAAGTGCGGAGGGTACTCCGTCTATCAATATTGCAATCCTGCCCTCTGCAAGCTTTCCGCATACCGTATCCGAACGCTCGGTTATTCCGACTGTACTGAAAAGCGATACCCCTTTTTTGTCCTCAAGATACGGTACTATATACCCCGCCGCAAGAACAGTATCTATATTTATTTTTCTCAGTCTTCTTTTAAGCTCCACTACTATGTCGGGAGATGCAATATCCTTTAGATAGCAAAGGCATATTTCGGTTTTGGATAAATTGCCGAGTGTCATTACCTCAAAATACAGCTTCGGATTCTTCATTCTTCTGCGGAGAAGTGCCATATTTGTCCTTATCGGCTCAACAAATCCTTCCTTTGAACCTCGCTGGACAACATCGGATTCGGGTTCGGATATTCCACGTGATTTAAAGCCCTGTATTCCTATTGAAAGCATTATATTGCATCCGTCAAGTGCAATAACCGCAAATCCCGACATTATCAGCTTGAAAAGTTCTTCAAAGGTTGTTATATTCTTTACATCATCGGTACATAGAATTTTATTTTTGATATCATCAAGATCCTGCTTTGCATTTCCCGAAAAATCATAAGAAAACAACGGTTTTATTACGCTCTCTCCAAGAACCTCCTTGTCTGTGAGATTATCTATGGATATTACAGCTCCGTCTATGCCTTTCAGCTTCATTTCGTGAATAGTGAGATCGGCACTGTTATTAAAGCTGTCCCTGATAAAATCAAGATTAGTTTGCAGCTGAGGGTAAAAAAAAGTTTTTTTATCCTCATTTTGTTGTTCCGATTCGGATTTCGGTTTATATATATCCCTTATTGTTCTTATAAATTCATACAAAATTTCATCACCCCGTTTTGATTTTAATTTTCCACGGGAACGTCTGATTTATACATTTCATCTGAATATATCGTCTTAAATTGTACAAAATAAATTCAAGAACGGACGAAAGGAAAATTCAAAATGATAATATCCGCTATAAGAACGGTACTTTTATATGTAATAATAATTATAACCGTAAGGATAATGGGTAAACGACAGATAAGTGAGCTTCAGACAAGCGAGCTTGTTGTAACACTTCTGATGTCGGACATTGCTTCCATACCTATGCAGGACACTGATCAGTCAATGCTAAGCGGTATAATTCCGATATTAATACTTGTTGTATGTGAAATACTTATATCTGTGCTTATGCTTAAAAACACAGGAATAAGGAGGGCAATATGCGGCAAGCCCGTAGTTATTATAAATGACGGAAAAGTAGACCAGAGGGCAATGACGGAATTGCGGCTGAGTATCGAGGAGCTTTTCGAGGAATTAAGACAAAAGGATGTATTTGACATAAAGGATGTTGCTTTTGCCATAATTGAAACAAACGGTAAGATGAGTGTTTTGAAAAAATCCGCAAGCGATACCGTAACGGCAGGACAGCTTGGTATACAATCAAAGGACAACGGTATGCAGGCAGTTGTCATAAGTGACGGAGAGATTGCACAGTCGTCACTTGAATTTTGCGGTCTTAGCGAGGAATGGCTGAATAAAATCCTCAAGCTTGAAAAATTGAAGGTAAGCGATATTTTTATTATGACAGCCGATAAGACAAAAAAATATAATATTATAAAAAAGGAAGGAAATAGGTGTGCATAGAATATACAGTGCCGTAGTTATTTTTATAATTACCGTAATAACAATAGTATCCGGATTTATTGTAAATACCACAACATCAAGGTCGGTATCGGATAGGGTAGACTCGGCGGAAAGCTATGCAGCAGACGGCGATGTCGAAAATGCAAAAAAACAGATAAAGTCCGCAGTAAGCGAATGGGAGAACAGAATGGAAACCATGCTTATATTCATCTCCCACGGAAAGCTCGATCAGATAGAGGAATCACTGAATACAGCATACAATTATATAGAATTCGGAGAGCTTAAGGCATTCACAACAGAGTGCAGAAAGAGCAAGATACTGATAAAGCATTTTTATGACCTTGAATATCCTACCATAAATAATATTTTATAAGCTATATTAAAATAAACAAATTGACAGCACAGTTAATTCCGTGCTGTCAATTTGCATTAAGGAGTATCATACGATTAAGGAGTTATAAGCTTTTTTGATTTTTTCTTTTTCGGTTTCAGTTCTTCTTTAACCTCAAAGATACAAGTGCCGAACGGAGCAAGACGTATCTCTGCCGAATTGAGCCACTGTTTATGAGGAACAGGCTCAGACTTCACGGGATATGCGTTTGTAATTCCCTTGCCTCCGTAAATTTCAAAGTCAGTATTGAGTACCTCAGTCAAGGTACAGGCATCCTTAAGCCCTATACGATAATTTTCACGGCATACGGGAGCCATATTGCATACTATAACGTACTTCTGTCCGTCCGTCATTCGATAATACGAATAGACATTGTTATCACCGTCATCCGCATCTATCCAAAGGAATCCGTCCTCTTCGTAATCCTTTTCATAAAAAGCCGGATTCTGCGTTGTCAAGGCACCAAGCTCTCTGAAAAATCGGTGGAAGCAGCGGTGCATTTCATAATCATTTATAAGGAACCAATCAAGCTCCTTTGTTTCGTCCCATTCTCTGAACATTCCAAGCTCATTTCCCATGAAATTAAGCTTCTTTCCGGGGTGGGTAAACATATATGCATAAAGCGTCCTGACCTGTGCAAATTTATTTGCATAATCACCGCCCCACATCTTTTGAACAACCGTTGCTTTTCCGTGTACAACCTCATCATGCGAAAGCGGAAGAATAAATCTCTCATAGTAGAAATACGCCATTGACCAGTTTATCTTATTATGGCTTCCTTTTCTGAAAAGCGGATCTATTTTCAGGTACTCGAGCGTATCGTTCATCCATCCCATATCCCACTTATAGTCAAATCCGAGACCGCCCTCATCTACAGGCTTCGTTACTCCGGGATAATCTGAGGAATCCTCAGCAATAAGCATGATATTATGGAATTTACTGTCGAGTATCGAATTCATCTTTTTGAAAAATTCTACCGAGCGGTCATTCACTCCCCTGTCCTTGTTGCCCATCCAATAAATACCGTTATTGATTGCATCCATACGGATTCCGTCAAAATGATAAGCATCAAGCCAAAATGCAGCACAAGAAATCAGGAAACTCTGAACCTCTCCTCTTGATACATTAAAATTGTAGGTACCCCACTCACTCTGATTTACATCTGACGGCGGATACTCATAAAGATAAGTTCCGTCAAATTTCGCAAGGGAGTAATTATCCTTTACAAAATGAACAAACGCAAAATCTATTATTACACCTATACCGGCAGT
This sequence comes from uncultured Clostridia bacterium, assembly GCA_947589365.1. GTDB lineage: Bacteria > Bacillota > Clostridia > Oscillospirales > Acutalibacteraceae > UBA1213. The sequence continues at coordinate 21,636 of CANQAJ010000024.1, forward strand.
ATGGCATTTATCAACAAATCTCATAAGCTGCTCCGGTGTGCCGTATCTTGATGTCGCACTGTAATACTGTGAAGCCTGATATCCCCATGAACCGTCAAAAGGAAACTCGGCAAGGGGCATAACCTCAATGTGCGTAAAATTATTTTCCTTGACATATCTTATGAGGTCGTCAGCAACCTCATCATATGAAAACCACTGAGCCTTTCCGTCAGCAGGACTCTTGCCCTGCGGCTTTTTCCACGATCCCATATGCATTTCATAGATATTCAGAGGTTTATCATAGCACTTGGAACGTTTTGTCATCCACTCCGCATCATGAAAAACTCTTTCCGGTGATATTCTCGTTATAATAGAGGCAGTATCAGGTCTCAGCTCACTGTAGAAAGCATACGGGTCGGATTTATCAACAACTGTTCCGCCCTGTTGGTATACTCTGAATTTATACAGCTGACCTACTCTTGCTTCGGGAATACAAAGCTCATAAACCCCGCCGTCAATGCGGTTCATAGGGTGATATCCGCCGTTCCATCCGTTAAATTCACCAATGACATCAACACCCTGAGCGGCAGGTGCATACACCCTGAACAGTATGCCGCTGTCGTCATCGGAAACGGGATGTGCTCCGAAATATTTATATGCATCACAGCACGTACCGCTATAGTATTTGTCCATTGTAAAAACTGCCATTTCACCATCTCCCGAAGTAATAAACATCACTACCTATTATTATAAAATATGAATATTTTGTTGTCATTAGACATATATTAATTTTTGTCTGTTTATGGGATTATCTGAAAGAATTATAGAGTGCAAGAGCAAGCATGACATTACCGCTTGCCTTGATTTTGCCTGTGGTAAAGGCTCTGAAGCCGTCAAGCCGTCCCGACATAAACTCATCGAATGTGTCGCATGACATTGTAATATCAATATCCGCTCTGTTATGCTTTACAGGTTCAATAAATTTTTTTCCGTTCATATAAGAAAAAAATATGTCACCGCCGTCCTTTCCTGTTATGTGGAACTGGGCTGTATAATTCTTGCTAATTGCAGCGGTATCATTTTCCATAAATCTATTCTCAATGACCTTATATTGCTCACTAAAATTCATAAAACTTCTTCCTTTAATATAATTTCCTTTTTATTTGGTTTGCATACCAATACCTTTTTATTGTACCATAATTCAATACAGATTATACTTCTTTAAAGTAAATATAAGTTCGTTTTATGACAATATGTTTATTTTGACAAAATTTTGCATAACAGCAGTAAAAAGAGGAACCGGAAATCCCAAAGAAATTTCCGATTCCCAATTTAATCCTTGCAGATAATTACTGCATTTTATTTCCTCTTGCTACATATGATGTATGGAGATACTTATGAGCCTTCTCTTTGCCCGGAGCCTCAAAGAACTCATCATATACCATTTTGATAACAGGGCTTTCGTCACTGCATCTGTATTCACAGTTCTTATCGTAATCATACAGTGCCTTTGCACGGAGTGCTTTATAATCAACATAGTTGCGTACACTGTCACTCTGAAGCGGCTGACCGCCGCCGTTAATACATCCGCCCGGACAAGCCATGATCTCTACCATCTGATAATCAGCTTCACCGCTCTTGATTTTTTCAAGAAGCTTACGTGCATTACCAAGTCCTGATGTTACTGCAACATTAATCTTTATTCCTGCTACCTCATAAGTAACCGTACGTACTTCTTCCGGTCCTCTTACTTCCTCGAAGTCTACTTTCTTGAAGTCGCCGTCAAGAGTTCTTGCAGCAGTTCTGAGTGCAGCCTCAAGAACACCTCCTGTTGTTCCGAAGATCGCTCCGCCGCCTGTTGCCTTATTGAACGGTGTATCATAATCTTCATCTTCAAGGTCGGGAAGCTGTATTCCGGCACGCTTTATCATTCTTGCAAGCTCTCTTGTTGTAAGAGCAACATCAACATCATCGTAATCGCCGTCACCCGAACGGAGCTGCGGACGTGTACATTCAAATTTCTTTGCAGTACAAGGTATTACGCTGACAACGAACAGTTTATTAGGATCAATTCCGTTCTTCTGTGCATAATAACCCTTAAGTACAGCACCGAACATTGCCTGCGGTGATTTGCAGGTAGAAAGATTCGGAATGAAGTCGGGGTAATAATGCTCAACAAATTTTACCCAACCGGGGCAGCATGATGTGAACATCGGAAGTGTTCCGCCGTTCTTTATTCTGTCGATAAGCTCATTTGCTTCCTCAAGAATTGTAAGGTCGGCAGTGAAATCCATATTGAATATCTTAACGCCTTCGCCAAGTCTGCGTACAGCGGCAGCCATCTTACCTTCAACATTTGTTCCGATAGGCATATCGAAACTTTCTCCAAGTGTAGCCTTGATTGAGGGAGCTGTGAAGAAAATAACTTCCTTATCGGGATCCTGAATTGCATCCCATACTCTATCCTCATCGCTCTTTTCTGTAAGGGCACCTACAGGACAGCTTACAATACACTGACCGCAGCCTACACACGGAGAATCGTTAAGGCTCTTATCAAACGGACTGCCTACATGAACCTGATATCCTCTCTTAATTGCTCCGATAACAGATACTGTCTGGACATTCTTACAAGCAGATACACAACGCATACACTGAACGCATTTATTGTTGTTACGAATAATATACGGCGACTGCTCATCAATCTCGTGGTTCATTTCCTCCGGTGTGAAACGATCCTCGTCAACACCATATTCAAGAGCAAGCTTTTGCAGCTCACAATTATTATTCCTTACGCATGAAAGACATTTCTTTTGGTGTGTTGAAAGAAGAAGTTCTATTGTTGTCTTTCTTGATTTTATTACAGCAGGGGTATTTGTAAATACCTCCAAACCCTCCTCAGCAGGATATACGCAGGCAGCGAGCAATCCTCTGCGGTTCTT
>CANQAJ010000025.1 GCA_947589365.1 uncultured Clostridia bacterium
ATTACCTGCGTCCGGATCTCCGTTAGGATTTCCGTTTTCCACATCAAAAATCATGACAAAGTCATACCTGTTGTTAATAGCCATAATTAATTTTCCTCCTCTGTTTCAGTTTCATTTTTCTTATAAAAATCCTGATCCTGATGATAATATCCGATCATGAATTTTCCCTGTTCTGTCAGTGTAAGCGTTTCGGGGAAACCCACACCAAGCTTACCTATAATTTCTTCAACCAATTTGTTGAAGAATACGGCATTACCCTCACTGAGCTTTTTGATATGGTTCTGTGAAAGGGTAATAAGCTTCGGAAATACCAATGCCGGCTTAGAAGCCGCCGATGCAAAATAGCTATCCTTAATTGTGCGGTTAAGCTTTGCCGGAGCTGCCGCATTTTCCTGTATCTTTTGCAGTACGGCAAAAAGCCTTCCGCAGAGATACGCCTCGTTTTTGTTTTCTTTGTCAAGTGCCAATTTTAATTCCTCCTTATTGTTTTTAAATCTTGACTTTCTGTTTATACAGGCTTTGACTGCACCTGCACGAACACGGTTGATTGATTTATCCGTCTTTATTCTCCTTAAAAGAGTTGAAAGAAGATAGTCCGGATATGGTGTACCGAAAATAATCGATTTGAATATTGCCGACATAAGCGATGCATCAATCTGTTCGTTTTTGCTTTTGGGAGATTTAAGCTCATTTTTAATTATCCATAACGGTACGGAGCGTGTTTCATCTCCTATTTGCATATCCTTTTGATGTTGAGCGATACACGCAAGTATCTGACCGAATTTTCTGCGGTAGATAAATTTCTGCGATACACGGGAGGCATTCGGTTTCAGACCGACTATATAGAAATCTATATTCTTATCTATCTTGTATAAAGATGAAAGCTTATCCTCGGTGACCGTACTGTCCTCTGCACTGTTTAGAATGCTTTTGAGCATATCATCTACTTTTTTATCATCAATCTCATCATTACCGCCAAACATTAAAACATTTGCCCAATCGGAACATTCAGTATTTTTCTTTCCCCCTGTTGCCCAGAAAACAACCGTCATATCATCAATAAGATTACGGTGCTTTTTGCCCGACAAGAGGTTGTTCAATGCAAAGGTATATTTGTTCATTACCTCCTTGGAAATATTACTGTTGTATGACTGATCATTTCCATAAGAACAATAAGCGGTTTCATTAAATCCCACAAGGACAGTTCCCGAAGGCTGGCCACCGTTTATCCCCTTTATTTTCTTATGTAATTGTGCGATAGGCAATTTTCTTCCTGTCACCGCACATTGAGCCAACACATCGTCATCGGATACTTCATTCGTATTAACACTTTCCCATTTTGCCTTTATAAGCGGATCTTCATGCAGAAGTATATCGGGTTGACCGCTCAGGCAAAAAGCAAAATATGAATTTTTGTATGCTTTTCCAATACCTTTAAGATATGGATTTTCGGTTTCATTTTCCGGTATCCAGTTTTGTATGAAGTTTCTGTATGCATTTATAATTGGGGAATCAAGTCCTTCAATAAAACTTAAATTAGCTTCTTTAAAGGCAGCATTGGATTTTTTAGCCTTTCCGGTCTTGTCCTCAGTCGTGAACGTATCACCGTCAAGGTTTAAACCAAAAATATAAAGAGGTCTGTGTTCAATTATATTTGATTCTATTCCCGGCTTTTCTGTTCTCTGCGGAAATCTTATACGTCGTGTCTTCCTTGATTTCTTTTTCTTACTGTTCTTGCCTTCAGGACTTTTGCTTGTCTGCTCGTCACCATCTACATCGACAGTAATAATTGAATCAATTACTCCGTCAGGCTTAAGACAAATAAGATAATGAACATCCTGCTCTGAATATCCTTTAGGGATAACCTCTCCGTCCCTTTCAAGCTCATCATAATAATCACAAAGTGCATTTATCAGCATTTATTTTTTCACCTCCCTGTACTTACCGACATCAATAACTCCGCCTATCATATGCGGTCGGTAATATTCTGTTGTTGCTCTGTCCGAAAATTTCGGATTATCCCAATCATCATTAATCGGCTTGCCATGATCCTCAAAATTCACCCTATAGCTCATATATCCCAAATCACAATCACCCATAGCAAGGATATCGCTGTCAATCAGACTCAAATCGAAATCCTCAACAAGTTCAAGCTTTCTCACGGGAAATTCGGAACATCCGAAGCACGGGGTACGGAAATGCTGACCGTTTTCAAGGCGGCGTTTTATAATGTTGTAATGCTTTTTCTCGTCCTCATCAGCCTTATCACTTTTAAGTCCTGTCATTTCAAAATGAAACTCAATACCGTACTTCACATCTTTCAAGAGCATTGAAGCTCTTTGTGTTCTGTCCTCGGATGCATAAATACATGGATCCGCTCCCGTACCTTTCATCTGAGATTTTACATTCTGCAGCGATATCTTACTTTTGACCTCATTCCTGCGGATATTGACAAAATTAATCGCATTAAAAACAATAATCCTGTCAATAACATAGCGTATAGCCGGTTTCCAGTAAATACTCTTAAGCATACCCTCGAGTGCTCCCGGTGTCGGGACATCATAGCTTACCCTTTCAACCTTCATTTCGGGTCTTGTGAAAAGTGCATAATCACCCTCCGCAATAATTTTAAAACCTCTGCTCATAATATACCTCCTGTCCGTAATTCTGACTTTCCATATTTATTAACCCCTGTCAGCAATAATAATCTTTAGCTTCAAAGCCTATCCCCTTATTACTGTCATAATAATCATTATTTGTAAGGCACCACACTCCTCCGTATTCGGTGACAACACCCTGCTCAATAAGTTTTTTCAGTTCATAATTATATACCGAAAATGTATACTTCTGTAATTTCCTATGATTTGTATATCCGGTATTTTTGAGCTGATTTATGAGTTCCATACTTTCACTGTCACATTCAACCGCAACGGAAACCGTATTGTCATCTATCATCTTAAATTCTTCTGCATATGTACAAAACCCTACATTACCTATTCCCGAGCAATCATCGGCAATTGTATTTTTCTTTATTTGCTCATCACTGAAATTATAAACCCTCTTGTAATACTCACTTATACATTCATTGGATGAAATGTCTCCGTATTCTTCAAGCAGTCCTTTGGTTATATTTACTCTTGCATCCTTTGGCGGTTCGCCGAAATCAAAAATGCAAATTCTCGCATTTTTTCTCTTACCCTCACGGTTACATCTTCCTCCCGCCTGCAATATACTGTCAAGTCCGGTAAGCTCTCTGTAAACGGTATGAAAATCCAGATCCACACCTGCTTCGATAAGTGAGGTGGATATAACAATAATTTTTCTGTCCTCGGGAACATCGGTCAAATCAGGATAATCCCGATAAAGCCCTTCAAGCTCCCGTTTAATTTCATCTATTGTCCTTTTTCTGTCATAGGCTGTCATATATGTAGAAAGGTGAAATTTTCTGCCAACAGCCATATCATAAAGCTTTGCCGCCGTTGCCCTTTTATTAACCACAATCAAGGCGGAGGGATTCTCACCTGCTCGGGCAATAAGCTGTTCTTCACTCATATCACCTATATTGATAAACTCTCCCTTTTTGAAAGCCGAAAATCTGCTTTTATCCTGTACGAGGTTCTCAACCTTTGTTGAGGGCAGAGAATATTTGCATATAAGCTCCTCAAAATCCGGCATAGTAGCCGTAAGGAACACTGCTTCACTTCCTAAAAGCCTTGTTAAAAACGATACGGCACGCAGACAGGGCTGTAAGTATTCAACCGGCATAAGGTGTGCTTCATCAAAAATAATAATACTGTCAGCCATATTATGCATTTTTCTTAGTCTGTTCCTCTTATTTTTATAGACGGATTCAAAAAACTGTACTGATGTTGTAACGATAATCTGTGCATTCCAGTTTTCCGTTACATTTTTTATAAGTGTCTTATAATCCTCATCACGATCGGAATCATCAATACAGAACGAAGACTGGTGCCTCAGAATTTCCGCACTTTCTCCGAAAATATCCTCAAAAACGGCAACCGTCTGGTCAATAATACTGTTATACGGGATAACATAGATAATTCGCCTTTTACCTGTTTTCAATGCTCTTTCAAGAGCAAATTTCATACTGCAAAGTGTTTTCCCGCTACCTGTCGGCATATTCATAAGATATATTTCCGAATCTGTTTTTATCTTATCGTATACCTGCTGTTGCAGGACTAAACGTGTCTTTTGAAGATTTGTCACACACCTGAATGAAGAAAGCCTATTGTCGATTTTTTTCAGACACTCTTCAAAATTACTTTTTAACTCCGTGTCCTCCCTACCCGTACAGAATTTTGCCGTATCGAGCGAATCTGCATCTGTCAGGCAAGAAAAGCAGTACCTCGTCAGAAAAGCAAAACATTCAAACACATCTTCTTTTTTTCCCATTGCATCCTTGAACAGAGGCATTATACTGTCGTTGTCAATACTTCCTACATTCAGTTCATTCTTATAGTCGGAATAATCCTCAAAATTCTTTATATTGCTTTCCGACAGTCTGCCCTGTAAGGTTTTGTCTTCGTATGTATCGGCGGCTGTACCTCCGTCCGGTATTCCCGTATGGTGTCCCGCTATGCAGTACTGAGCAATAGCAGCAGCCACACCGTTTCCGAAAATCTTTCCGGCTTCAATCGCACCGCAGGTGGAATGATCTACCCTTATCTTTTTGTTAAGCAATATTTTTTTCTGAAAGGATTTCTGATATTTTCCTATATCGTGCAATAGCGACATATTATATACCAGTTGCTTTAACTGTGGTATAGCAAAATTTTTTGCTGTTTCCGCCGTGTTTTTACAATGCACGGCTATTGATTGTTCCTCACCGGTTTCTTCATTCTTATGTGCAATTTTCATTTTCCAGCACTTCCATTCGTTACTTTTTGCAAAATATTTACTCATTTACCTGATTTTTCATGCATTACTAACATTATATCACATGATGTTTCATATTTCAACAACGAATTTAAAGTAGGTGCGGACATTTGGCGAATATTATGGTATAATAAAAGAAAATCCATAAGGAGTTGAAGAAAATGAGAAAGGCAACGATAGAAGAAGGAAAGATATGTCCAAATTGCAAGAAACAGGAAAATCAAATTAAAATAGGATATAACAGATCAGGAACCCAACGCTGCAGGTGTAAAGACTGCGGAACAAGGTATACGCTTAATCCCAAAAAGCACGAATATTCTGATGAAACAAAGAACCTTGCAATGAAAATGTATTATTCCGGAGTAAGCGGAAGAGGCATTGGCAAAATCTTAGGAATGAATAAAGCTAATGTCTATAACTGGATAAAAAAAACCAAATCTTGATGTTAAAAACTTACCATCGAAACGCGAGTTAGATGAACATTATTGGTTTGCAGGCAAAAAAGGTACTTGCGAAACTCGTGAAAATGTTTATTTAATAATGATGATAAGCCGAAATCCACGTTTGATAGTCGGTTTTGACGTTGCGTTTGATAAATCGAGTGACCGAATACAAAATATTGTTGACAATTCACCCGAAGCTGATTTTTATTACACAGTTGGATATTTAGTGTACATTGACGTAGTTTATCCCAGCAAACATATTCTCAATGTACGAGATAAAAAAGATACATAACGTTGAAAGTATAAATGCTGATTTACGACATTATATTCCTGTCCTTGCAAGGAGAAGCAGATGTTTTGCTCGGAAAATTGAAACACTTTATGCTTTTGTTGCCGTATTTATCTATGCTTTTAACCGTTTCGGATTAGCCAAATATAAATACTGTCAGCGTAAGAAAAGTGGTGAATTACCTTTTTCTCTTGTTGATTTTCTTTGACAACGCCTTTAGCCGCTTCTTAAAGCAGCAGAAAACCATCACCTTCCCACAGCAATGTCTTGATTCTGTCGTACTTTCGTTCGCAAAACAGAAATACTGCTCCCAAACATACATCAAGCTCAAAATTCTGCTGAACGATACCTGTAAGTCCGTCAATACCCCTGCGAAGATCTGTGTATCCGCACACAATGTAATACGGTCTGCTTTTATCCTTTAACATTGCCGTATCTCCCGAAGTATGGCTGTCATCAGCTCAACTGATATGGTTGCCGGCAGTTCGATTTCTATTCCGTTTCCGTTAAATATGTATTTTCTCATCTAACTTTGTTGTACTCATATCTAACGGCATTTCGGTTTTACATTCCACCTGCGGTACTATATCATGTCGGTCTGTTTCGTTAAGCAGTTCCCAACAAATTACCTTAAGACGATAGTAAAATGTCTTTACCGATAGTCCCTGTATGACACACCGGTCATTAACCTTCATGCCACTCCTCCGGTATTCATCATACATTCGCTTCCAATTATTGTCATGTCTTACAATTTGCTTTACCTCTGCTATTTTATCCATTCTGATTAACTCCTTTTCCGGTCTTTTGACTTATTCGGACTTGCTTGGAGTTATTTTACCATTTTCAAATTATTATTTGAAGTCGCTGGAGAATTGAGGGGATACGTTTGTTGTATAACCTTTTTGTAAATAGTTGTGTCTTTGCATACCTCTATTTTACACCAACAGTCGGATTTTTCATAGTCCGGCTGTTATTTTTTTAATATTTTTTGGGCTGCCACCTTTCTTACTGAGACAGCTCCATAGCAGTTTTACATTATGTACTTGTCTATACTAATCTCTTGTAAATCAGGTTTCGATAAGAGCCATGTCATATTTCCAGATACATTCTTGAAAAATACCATATGCCAATAAGTTATGTTTCCATCATCATCTTTAGAAATGTTAAGTGCAGCAATGTGTTCTTCGATAAGTGATACCGGCAAACTCACCATCGTTGACTCATCCTTGCATCCGTATACAACAAAAACCTCTTCACACTTTTTCAAATCCTCTAATGGATTTCTTCGGTATGCAAACCAATATTTATCACGATTGCCTTGTTTATATGCTTTCGATGTTGTAAGCACAAATCCCTTTTTCCCATCAGAAGTCATATAAGAGTTTCTTCCCATCTTTATCAATTCGCTACCAACTTCTTGTGCCAGTCTTACTACGCACTTATCAACAAATTTTACCTTTTTGCTTTCTGTAGGTTTTGATTTTGGAGAAACAACAGTGATTACTTCTTCCTGCACCGCTTCAATCTCCTCATAGGTAATTTCAAGTGCATCACAAAATAGATGTTTTATCCTTCCAAATCTTTTTGTGCAGTAATCTGTATAATATTCCTTCAACACAGCGAAATCTTCTGATTTTTCATACGGCATATCCATCCAATCCAAATCTTCCTCTTCAGTAAAGCTGTATTTTGTTTCGACCTCTTCCAACTTAACATACTGAAGGTATTTCTTATCCTGGTAGAAATTCTTATCTTTCTTTCTACGGTTAACATACTCCGGTAAATAACATAAATTAGCAATACAGCTAATCGGTAAACCTTCTCCATTGCAAGCTTCAATAAGCTTTCTCATTTGTTCTTTTGGAGCAATATGTTCAACATCAAAACGCTCAATGGAAAGCTGATCCATAGCAGTGAAGGTCTTGAGATATATGCAATTAAGCACAACAAATTCTTCGTTCTTTGGATTTGCAACTTTTTTGCTTTCTGCTCTCGACATAGAACGTTCAAAGAATCCATCAAGTGCGACCATCCATGCACGGCTTGATATTTCATTCATATATCGGTTTGGTTTTGCGGCTGCATGAATCTTCCCGGTTCCACCTTCACTCCAATAATTTGTTATTATGTCATATACATAATAATGAACCAAGTTCTTTGAAATCGTTGATTTTCTATCCTGCCACCCGTCAGCAAAATGAATATAATCCCCATTTGCATACATTTCTTTAAATGTTGTAGAGATCATAGAAAGAATCTGATATTTAGAATGGAAAATCTTATTTGCGTTTCTTGAATTGCCTTTAAACTTTGTGACAACAGAAATAGAATCATTAACAAAGTCGATAGCTTTGTAAATAGCCTGCTCCAAAACATTCAAATCAATAGTCTGTAAGTTTTTATATAGGATGCGGATTTTATCTGCATCATTTAAACAAGCATTTACCAATTCAAAAGCAATAGGATTTACCGTATCATCAGCAAGATTCTTATTAAATCCTAATATCTCATACTTCTCAACAAGGTACTTTCCTAATCCAAACAGATACTCAAACGCATTTACTTTTCTTGTAGCACGCATTTCCTCTCGGCTATATCCGTGAATGAAATAACCATCTTCAACAAATGAATCGTATTTCTTAACGATATGTTCTATCACATTCAAATTACTGATAGCATACTTTTCATTAACTGGCCACGCTGCTGCATACACTTCATATTGATCTAATGGAGTACCTTTTGAATTAATTCTATCAAAGATATCCGGAAGGTTACTTTCTTCTCCCGTGTATATAATAACCGGAATTACCGTACTTGCAATACGGTCATACAAGTCCTGGCGTTCTTCAAAGAAGTTCTTGATGGTATTAATCAGTTTTTCAATTGGTTCATATCCAACCTTAAACTCGTCAGCTATAAGCTTTGCAACAGAATAGTACTGAAGGTTTTTAAAAGTCTTCTGTTCCTTGATGAACGAAGTCAGAATAGTTCTAATAGTAGAATAGAACTCCTCATCCTCATGTCCTACAATCTTTAATATTTCAGCACAGAACTCGTCCGAAATGCTGTCATCATAAAAGAAATCTGTAGGATTTGTCATGTACTTCTTTATACTGTTACCTCTTTGAAGACCATCAACCAATATGTAAGTTCTTTTGTTATCTTCAAAGGTTTCATAAAACAGCATGGTACCGACAGGATATCCCTTAATCAAGGAATCAATAAACGCCTTTTCTTGATTTTTATTCCATCGTTTTCCTCTCTGAAACATTGGGACTACTATCTTTTTATTATCTTTGTGCATATCTTGAAGTGCTGAAGACAAATCTTGAAGCGACCAGTTTTCGCATGTACAACCTGACATTATAATAACCTCCTCCTAAATTCAATATTTTTGTCTGCCCAACCTATTCTTAATACTTTCATCTATCCAATTTGACACATTCCATTCCCCGGATGCTTAACTAACTGACATATAATTTGTGATATACCTCCATAATTATAGTAAACGACATTTATAATTCCCTAAACGTAAAAATTAAACGAACATAAGGATTTCAACCAAAGATTAGGAACAGAAAATAAGGAATAGTAATCGTCAACGCTTGTTCCAATTCATGTACATCCGAGTAAATATATGGTCGAGTCATAAAGCAGCTTACCTGAGTAAATTAATTACGAATTGACCGCGGCGGCACGCCGCTCGTTCATCGAGTAAATTTATGGTCGAGCCATAGATTAATTGACCTGAAAAAACTAATTACGGATTGACTGTGCCGGCACGGCACCGACGACGTTTGTGTTTGATTATGAAATAAACGACAATGGAACGTATACCTACCGCAACTGCACATACTCCAAGAATGAAAAACAAAAGTGCAAGTACCGGACTGTGTTCAAGGTAACTCAAAATTACCGCAATCATACAACACGGTATTCCTCCGGCAAGGGGAATAACAATTGATGAAACCTTGTATTTTAATTTACCGGCAGTGGTACGCTCCTCATCCTCCGCTATCTCCTCTGGTGTTTTGGCAGAACGCCTCCGTACACTCAAAATGGTGTATATCCCTATTATAAGAAACGGCAAAGACATAATTATTACAACCCATCCGCCATAGGTAATTGTTTTTGTTGTTATATCCATGGGATTATTGGTAAGATAATATATGACAATCTTGTCCCCTACCTTCCATGAGCTTTCATACTGCCCGAGCTCAATATCTGTGTATTGCTTTCTGCCAACCTTATAGCTTACGAGCGTACCGGTATTATCACCCGTTCCGGTATTTGTATCCGCTGTTTTAAATCCCGTTATTGTAGCCTCACATTCAACTGCATTATCGGGATTTTTGTTCTCTATTGTCAAATATATTCCGATACAAAGAAGAATAATACCCGCAACAATTAATAATACCCTTCCGAACCTGCCCAAATTTGATACCGGTTCCATTTGCTCACTCTCCCTCCGATGTATCTTTCTTTTTCAGGTTTATAATAATCGTCTTTGACAGCTTATTATAATGTGTATTATATTCAAATATATCCTCTGAATTATCAATGAGAAACTCAGTTATAAATCCTTCCATGTTGCCCAATATTCTGTTATAATCGTCACTGCTCTCAAATCTTACACTCAGATTATCTATGCCCGATTCATCAAAATGCTCAAGCATGATACTCTTAAGCTTCTCCTCGGCATTTCCCGATGTGACAAACAAATTATTCATTTTATGGTAATTCAGCTTGAAAGATGAACATTTTGGAATACCAAGCTTTAAATAAAAATCGCTGATTTCATGACTTTCGTTTATATATGAATCATCCGCATTGAAAAATCCGTAATTCGGCGGATTGTCAGCTTCTGAACCGTGCCGGACATTATCAACCGTAATGTCCACATGATACCAATCGCCGTCAATCTTTACAATATTCCATGAATGTTCGGAGAACATGGAATCCGAATCCCAATTCCGAGCTCCGGAAACGCACAGACATTCTATTCCGAGCCTTCGCATACACCACATAAAAGCTTTACAATATGCCTCACATCTTCCGGATCCTTCCAAAAGAGCACCATATGCGGAACCTGAAATATCGGTCAGCTCATCGTAATTGCAGGTCGTAAAAATATAATCATATACATATTTTTCTTTTTCATATTCACTCTTTCCATCCAAATCGGAAACAAGCTTTTCAAAAAATATGTCAAGCTCATTCAAAGCATCCGCATATCGCTCTTCCGTCATACAATATGAAAACGTCACCTTATTGACATACTCAGCCTTATCTCCGGTTTTATTTGAAAAATATTCACCGTTAAGATGGATAAGCTCGGGACAGTCATAATTAAGAATATGCATAAGAACCGAAAGCTCATCCTCATTAACAGGTATATCAAATTCAACTGATTCTTTATGCTCCGATGCAGCCCTGTAAAGCTCACAGAAATAATACTTATTTTCCTCACTAAGCTTTTTTACAAAATATTTATCCTCGTAATCTTTTATGACCGATAAATCCGCCTTTAACTCCTTCGGCTCTGTGCTTTCTACCCCTGACGACTCCACGTAATCCAACGATTCATCCCCCGATGCATCAACAGATGCGATTGAGTTTTCTTCGGAGCTTTGGTCATACATGGGTTTACTTTGCGGAACAACATTAAACAATACGTATATAATCCCAATTGATATAATCAATACAGCAATTATAGCTGCCGCTGCTTTTAACGGTTTTTTACCCATGACACACCACCTTAAGCGACAGGTATATAATCTTATTCCCCGTTATATTCATCCTCTTCCTCAGAATGATCATCAAGACCGGACAGCGGACTGTTCTCGGAACCGTTTCTTATAAGTGCCGCAAGCATAGGATCAACTTCATAGTCATCCGTACCCGAATGGAACGGATCGTCCGAGCCTTTTCTTACAAGTACCTCAAGGTCATGGTCACTTTCATAATCTTCCGCCTTCATATTGAAAGGATCATCATTACCTGTTCTTACGAGTGCCTCAAGATCATGGTCACTTTCATAATCTTCCGCCTTCATATTGAAGGGATCATCATTACCTGTTCTTACGAGTGCCTCAAGATTGTGGTCACTTTCATAATCCTCCGCCTTCATATTGAAAGGATCATCATTGCCTGTTCTTACGAGTGCTTCAAGATTATGGTCACTTTCATAATCTTCCGCTTTCATATTAAAAGGATCATCATTACCTGTTTTAACAAGTGCTTCAAGATCATAGTTATTTTCAGAATTTTCTGTCGTAAATTCCTGAGAAACGTCATTATCCGTTTCTGTAATTTCCGCAGACGTTTCATACTCATTGGCTTCTTCATCGTTTATTTTCTCATCATTTTTCATCTTAGCGGAACCGAACGGTTTTGTAAAAGCCGGAACATCGCCGGATTCCTCTGCCGAAATATCATACATTGATGCTATCTCTTTCGCAAAAATCATCTGATCTGCTGCGGTAAAGGTATCGCTGTCCCGCTCCTCTTCATCAGGATTCACAAATGCATTCTTCCTGTTTTTAAACATTATTAATCACTTCCTTATTGACACAACACTGATTTTCAATCTTCCGTGGGGGGTGCGGCACCGAATGAGCCGTCCCCGTATATGGCAAAGGGATTATTGTACGATTCTTCGTTCCGTTCATCCGGTTGATAACTGCCCATGTTATAAGGATTGTCAGGGTCTGAATTTATGTTTGTGGTGAACGGATTGTTTATATCAACGTCATGCGGTACATAGGAATTATCGTCAAAGCTTTGATTACCGCTGTATTTTGAATTAGGATCATAATACTCACCCTGCGTAATTTCGGGATTTCCGTTTTCTCCACCCTCATAACCCGAATATGAAGCAAACGGATCAATATAACTTTCCATAAGCTTATCGCTGAAAACATCCGCAGCATTATAATCAACACTGCTGTCACCAAGACCGTTCTCCGCCGAACCGTCACCCATAACTCCTATTTCCTCGGGCTTTGTATAAACCGGAGTATATCCGTGTATATTTCTCAGCAGTGTATTAAGGTTTATTCCCGCAAGGATAACAGCCGCAAATATAACAATTCCGAGAACAACATAGATAGCCGTCGGGTCACTGTATAAAATCGTGGGATGACATATCGTCGGATTTTCCTTATCATAGTATATCGGTATTATATCCCCTACGGAAATATTCCCGAAATATTCATCAGTTTCATCAAGAACCACCTGATACGGCTCTTCGTCTTTATTTTCATCGGTCTTAAACTCGATTATCATGACATAATGAACTTCAGTATTGTCACCCGTTCCTTCGTCAAAAACCGTTTTTTCTGTGCAGACGGCATCAACCGTTCCCGCTTCGTTTTTGAAGCTTTCATCCTCATAATAACTTGAATATACAGAGCAAATACCTATAACACAGCCAAGAATTATAACAGCCGCAGCTATAATAAAAGCTATCGGAGGTATATTGAATTTTCTGCCTCGCTCAGTGATATCATTGTTATTT
The DNA here is from genome assembly GCA_947589365.1 of uncultured Clostridia bacterium. GTDB lineage: Bacteria > Bacillota > Clostridia > Oscillospirales > Acutalibacteraceae > UBA1213. The sequence goes on from CANQAJ010000025.1 coordinate 13,148, forward strand.
TGCACCGTACACACCTCCACTCTTGTGTTAAATACCCGCATTTAATTTTATTCTTCAAATTTATTCTTCAAAAGTGTATCATTATTTTAAATTATACCACCCGACAGTATAAATTGCAACGATTTTTAATCCGAAGCCGGACATTACAATTTGCAAAATAATAATCCGGAATTGCACAGATACTCAATTCCGGATTTCGGTTACTCTGTTGTTTTTTCTTTTTGTATGGGGACAGCGTTCCAATTTACATATGCACATATATTAAAATAACAATCAAATAAATCCGGATCTTCGGAACATATAAAAGAATCCGATACAGCAATAGTACATGAACTGCTTTCTATATTTGCAAGCCCGTTTTTTTCTTCCGTATAACCGGTACTTCCAATGCTTTTTAATGAATAATTATAAAGAAGCAGTCCTTGTTCTTTATCGGACATCGAAACTTTTCCGTATATATCATAGCCGATATACTTGTCCTCATAATCATAGTAATCTCGGAAGTTTGTTTCAAAAGATTGATCGACTTTATAATCCCGCTCTTCAAGCTCCGAGGCGGGTATAAAATACAACGGTTTAAATTCCGGCTCTATACTTCCGGTTCCATAGGGCAACTTATCAAGAATACAACTACCCATGCCTACACCGTCAATCACAACCATACTCTTATTCAATTCAGATTCATGCTCACTCTCACATAATACATCATAAAATAAAATACCGCTTATCTTACTGCTGAGTGTAACTTCATAATCAACCGTACAGGCCGTATATGTTCCGTCGAAATAATCATAATAGTAACAATCATCAATAACATTATCTATGTCCTCTTCCGATAATGAATATCCTGAAAAATATCCTACAACATCTGCATTTTCTTTAATGCCTGCTTCATTTTCAATATAATCATAGTCCACCTCTCCTCTTCCGTCATTCATATACACATAATTGTATATACCATTTGCTTTGTCCTTTACAACAGAAACAAACGGACGCTTTTCATTGGAGGTAAGAATCATTACATATTTTCCGTTTATCTTCATAAATCTTCCCGCACTGATATTCTGTATATCCAACACATCCGCTTCATGAGTTGTGTTGACATTGAATCTGTACATAAATATGACAGCAACCACCGCAATTACGGCAACAATAAGAAAAATTCCGCCGTACTTAAGTATTTTCCTGTTCAGTATGTTCCTTCTGACTTCCGAATATGTAAGCTCGGGGCGAAATCTGACAAAGGAACTATCACTGAAATCATAATCCGTTTCATCGGGAACATATTCCGGGTTTGTAAATTTTTCTATGGGAAATTTGCATTCAGGACATTTTTTTATGTTATCCGAAATAGGGGTTCCACATTCGGGACAATTAATTTTAGACATATACTCACCTCTGTAATTACCGGCATATGATTTTATTTTAAACAGAATTATTATCTTTGTCAATAGTATTGGTCAAACACCTTCAAGAACTTATTTATTTTATCGGCATAAAATATTAATAAAAAGAGAGAGGTGATCCAATTGGGCATACCTGCTATAATGGTGTCGTCTGTTACCTATGCTCTCAGGGGACAAAAAATACTGAGGTCATTCGGAATAAAATCGGAAATTGAAAGAACGGCAAGGCGTGCCGGTGAAAAAAGCTGCAGCTACAGCATAGTAGTAGCTCAAAATGAAGCAGACGAGGCTGAAAAAATTCTTATAAAGCACGGTATCAAGGTTATCGGGCGTACAGAAAGGCTCGGTGAAAAATGATATATTTAGATAACTCTGCGACTACCTACCCCAAGCCGCAAACGGTATTGACTTCAACTATGTCGGCAATACGAACCTCGGCAAATCCGGGTAGGAGCGGTCACAATATGTCGCTTGCCGCTGCGGAAAAAATTTATTCCACACGTAGTACAGCGGCTCATTTTTTCGGAGTGGAAAATGAGGAAAATGTTATTTTCACTCCAAGCTGCACAACCTCGCTTAATATGGCGATAAAGGGACTTCTTCAGAGCGGAGATCATGTTGTCGTATCTTCTATGGAGCATAATGCTGTTATGCGTCCGCTTGAAAGACTGAAAAGCAAAGGGATAACCTATACAAAGGCGGATGTTTTTATCGGTGATGATGATAGAACGATAGACAGCTTTCGTCATGCGATAAATGGAAAAACCAAAATGATTATATGCACACAGGCATCAAACGTATGGGGAATACGACTTCCTGTTGAGAGATTATGTGCATTAGCCCATGCCTACGGATTGTTATTTGTCGTCGATGCAGCACAAAGTGCAGGTGTGATACCGATAGATATGCACGAGGGCTATGATGTATTATGCACGGCAGGTCACAAAGGGCTTTACGGTCCTATGGGTATAGGATTAATGATTTTATCGGGGAACAATATCATGCAGACAATTATCGAGGGCGGAACAGGAAGCAATTCATATTCACTCGAACAGCCCGGGGAGCTTCCCGATCGTTTTGAAAGCGGAACGCCGAATTTTCCCGGCATCATGGGACTCAAAAGCGGAATTGAGTTTGCAGGCTCCCGCAAGGTTGAAAAAATAGCGGAACATGAATTTAAGCTTATCAGATATCTTTATAATAAATTGGAAAAAATGCACGGAATAAAACTATACACTCCTATGCCTGATGAGAGATATTTTGTTCCCGTTTTATCATTTAATGCAGACGGATATGACAGTGAGGAAGTTGCCGCAATTCTGAACAAAAATAATATTGCCGTACGTGCAGGGCTTCACTGTGCACCATGTGCTCATGAGGTGATGGATACGCTCGACTGTGGGGCGGTAAGAATATCCCCCTCTGTATTCACAAAGCCAAATGATATTGACAGGCTGATTTATGTCCTTTCAAAATTATACTGATAGACGCACTCCCCCACCTAAAAAATGGGGGAGTACGTCATATAAAATGCAAAATAAAATTTCCCAAACGAACGACATGGAGGCAGTATCGGATTTTACATTCAATACTATACATCCGACAGTTGTTTTATAAGTCCGCAGCATTTATAATTATTCAATTTCACATATTCTATCTCAACATTTTTTTCCCTTGCAAGCTGCCTTATATGCTCAAGCTCCGGACTTGTGCCGTATCTTTCGTCAATTATAATCTTCCACGGAACACGTCTGAGTAGAACCCTTGTGGTTTCCCCTATTCCCGGTTTAATAAAATTCACATTACTAATTCCATACATATCCGAAATCATTTCAACATCCTTCATTCCGATATTTCCTGCCGCACACTTTTCAGCCTGTAAATCAAAACGGAACCTGTCAGTAATATAGTCAATAAATTCATATGTTCTGTCCTCCGGCGATAATTCCTTATAGAATGCCGCACCGTGGAAATCATCCCCAACTATGATATCATTCCTGAGAAATGTCCTGCTTATAAGTCCGCAGACGGTACTGTTAAGACAGGAACTCGGTATCATGATATCATCATGTGTTCCGCACAAATCCGTCAGATATGCCGGATCAGCAAGAACCGCAAGATTATCGGAAACTCCGTCAAAATTTGCTATTTCCCTTTTAAGTTCCCTGTAAATAACCCCCTTTCCTGTCCAGCCGTCAACAAATTGCAGGCTTTCCGCATTATGCCTTTGCAGAATATAATTAATTGCATTTCTGTCAATGCCGCGATCCCTGATTATGGAAACGGAATAATGCGGACATTCATAACCGTATTTTTTTCTGATATAGCGTCTTATGAGTATTCCCACAGGTGTACCTGCTCTTGCAAGCGATACAATAACCGCCTTTTCTCCCTTTCTTTTAACTATTTTATCAGATACCCTCGCAACCGCATCGGCTGTATTCTGTCCGAATACCTCTAAGGATCTTTCATATATTCTTATATAATCATCGGTCGGTCGGTATTCAAGCGGCAGCATTTCGGAATAATGCGTTCCGCACTGTATTCTCTTTTCTCTTTCCCTTGCAGGCAAAGGCTCAACCAAGCCCGTAATATCTTTTAACAGAAGAATTACATCATCCTTCAAAAAACTGCTCTCCATAAACAATACCTTCAAATCATTCTTTATATATCCATCGGGCAACCGTGATATTTTTATTTCCTACGATTTTAAGTGCGTTGCAAAGATCCTGCAATCCACAGGTATATTTTTGCGTATCGGTAAGTATAATAACCTTATCATACACTTTGAGATTATATATAAATGTGGTTCTTTCTTCATCATACATACTTCTCATCTGATAACGGCAATACAGGGGATAATCGGCTATACCCGAGGCTACAACAGGACTTCTTGTTGTTGAATGGATTTTGACATTTCCTGCCGTCCCCGATTCAATCAGCATATGACCGACAACAATGGTAGGGTACATAAATTCCTCCGTTCCCAAAACCAATACATTCTCAAAATGCTCATGTCGAAAAAAATCAATTATCTCATTCGCACAGCCTGTTACATCCCTTTCATAATCGGAAAACATTACAATGTTCCTTGGATTGCTCCTGCCTTTAAATATTATTTCAGTAAAATCCTCCCCGGATTCGGAGCGTACAACAATATGTCTTTCCTTGTCAAACGGAATACCCGTAATGCTGTCCTTTTTATATTCATGCGGTATTTGAGAAATGAAAAGACATTCTATACCATCCTCTTTCAGTTCATTCATTCGCTCGTCCGTCATGCTGTTGAGGACAGACGCAATACCGTATCCGATATCACAGACCCCGTATTTTTCTCTAATCACATCAATCAGCTTGCATATCGTACTTCCCGTTGTCACCTCATCATCAATAAAAACAATTCTGTCAATATTTCCGATGCATTCCTCAATTCCGCACGAACGCAGCATCTGCTCTGTCGCATGGCTGTGTGATTCCGTAAAATAAAGATATTCCTCACCTTCACAGTATTCCCTCGTGGTATTCTGATAATATACCGCATTGTTCAGATAGGAGCATATACCCGCCGCTATTCCCGTTGCGGTTTCCGCAAAGCCTATAACATACAGTCTGTCATTCCCGTATTTATCATTAATAATATCGGCAAGTGCCTTACACATTTCAAGAGTACGCTCCGGTGCTGTCGGAATATGCTTTCCCTGTATCGGATTTACATACAGATACGGACGTTTTGAATTATTATCCCGTCTTGCCGTTCTCACCAAATCATCAACCGAATATTGCAATCCGAACTCCCTCCCGTATTCATTTAATTCCGTATATTTCCGAAAGAATTATTGTTTTATATGCCCAATTGATATTGGTCTTTATTTCGTTCATTCTTTCTCCGCCAAAGCTTTTCCCCACCTGAAGTCCGCTTTTATCCCAATTCAATATATCCCTTGCATCCTCATAATCCTTACGTGATACGGTTAAGGATTCGTTTACGACATCAATCTGTTTTGGATGTATAACCGTCTTTCCGACAAATCCGTTCAATTTATCAAGCTTCAGCTCCCTCAGCATACCTGTTTTCCATTCATCATTTTCGCTTGAAAAATATTCCCATACCGCTCCGGAAACAACATATTCCCTTGAAAAAACAGTGAGAATATCCCCAAAAAGCTGTGCTATGGGCAGAATATCATAAATGGTTTCATCATAATGTCTGCGTGTGGAAAACTGATTTGAAAAATCATTTCCGCCGACTCTTATATTAAGTACATAATTTCTTACCGAGTCTATTTTTTCCTTAATCCCCGTAAGAACCTCATGACGTGCGGAATAATCTATAATATCGCCGCTTTCAAGAATGGGCATCATATATATTATCCTATCCGAAAGCTCATTGATTTTTCTTACGGCATCATTATAACTGTCAGCATTGGAAAGTGTATATTTCGGAAATATGAATCCTGTTATAATACCCGAATATTCATGCAGGCGTTCATACAGCCGCATCATTTGCTCACTGCTGCGTACCCTTATAAATATCTTAGGAAGATAGAACAGTTTTTTTGTGTACTCTTCAAAAATCAGACGGAGCGTAATGCAAAGCTGCTCCTCCGCCGCCTCTACGCTGTCGTCCGATATCGTATCCTCAAGACATATCGCCAAGGAATAGGGACGGCTGTATTTTTCCTCCGTAACTGACTGTGCAATACCTGTATTAAGTGCCGGTGAATACAAAAGTGCCCCGATACTGTATTTTTCTCTTATATTTTCAATCATTTTTATATAACTCCTATTATTTTAATACTCCCAATCTATGTATAATCTCAAGATTCATACAAATCTTATCTGAGATCACTTCCCCGCAAAGCCGCTGTTTTTCCGATACTTTGATACTGTCGAAAATCTTATCCGCCGCCAAAGCATAATCAACCTCGTTAAGCATAGGAATATCCATTATATCATCCCCTGCGGCAACGGTTTTTCCCACGTTCATAATCCGCCTAAACCGTCTTACCGCACTTCCCTTATTTACAGCGGAAGCGAACAAATATACTTTTCTGCGGTCATATTCTGCACGTACATTTTCACCTTTTATCATTTTCCTCAGTTCATCACACAATCTCTGCGGTTCTTCCGCCCCCACATAACTCATATATGCCTCCGGTCTGTGTATTTCTGATTTTCCGCATAATTTCTCCAATAACCGTGTCGCTTCTTCAAGCTCGTCAATCTGCCCCTCAGTAAGCCTCAGTGTTTCCTCAGTCCAATTCTTATCCTCGGTTCCGTCAATAAGCAGCTTTCCTCCGTTACAGATAACGGCATACCTTATATTAAAAGCATCAATGCAATTGATTCTCCTGTACTGAGCTTCCGTCCTCGTTGTAACAGGAACAATATTCAGCCAGTATGCCTGTACCAGAAAATCATATGTTTTCCTTGTCATATAGCTTTGTTCCCTGTCGTTAAGATACTCCGCCGCTACCTTTTCCCCGTCAATTTTTCTGTTATGGGAATAAATAAGCGTATTATCCAGATCCGAAAAAAATATATCCACTACCGCACCATCCTCAATTATTCCTTGGCAGCATACCGGAAAGACTATTTGCAAAATCCCTTATATTCTGCGTCTGCAAAATCACCTTTCCCGGTCCGGTAAGTCTTGTCAGAAACAAACCCTCTCCGCCGAAAAATATATTCTTAAATCCTCGGACGGTTTCAATTTCATACGGCATTCCGCTCTGAAATGCAACAACATTTCCCGTATCGACCTTTATCACTTCGCCTGCCGCAAGCTCCTTTTCAACAACATCACCGTCCACCTCAAGAAATGCGGACCCCTGACCGCTCAGCTTCTCAAGGATAAATCCCTCTCCCCCGAAAAATCCGGACGACAGTCTTCTTGTAAACTCAATCTTAAGCTGTACGGACGACTGCGAGCATAAAAAGGATCCCTTTTGGCATATAAGCCCGTTCGGATGCTCTCTGAGTCTTATCGGTACTATCTTTCCGGGAACCGTAGAAGCAAATGCAATCGTAGCTCCGGGTCTTTCCGCCCTGTAGTGAGCCATAAACAGACTTTCGCCTGCGAACATTCTTCCGAGTCCCGAAAATGCTCCGCCGTTTGTATCGGTAGTCATGGATATACCATCGGACATCCATGCCATACCTCCCGACTGTGTTATCATTTCCTCGCCTGCTTGTTCAAACAGTACCTCAACAGCGGGGACAACATTACCTATAATTCTGAATTTCATCCTATAACACCTCATTCGATAATCAGCGGCTGTAATATCTGAGATATGATTTTTTCTTCATAATTATTTCTCCATTCACAATCCTCTCCCAACAGCTTTTTCAATGCTGTCTGCGGAATATTCACCCCGCTTGCATAACAAGCCATCTGTATTCCTCCTGACATCCTTGTATTTACCTCAAGAAAATAAGGTATTCCGCCGAGGTATTTGAACTGTATATTATACGGACAGCTTAAACCGGCCTTTTTCTGAAATTTTCTGCACATATCTGTAATTTCATCATCATAACGAATTATCTCATATTTGCTGCTGCCCTTAACACGGGGAATTGCTATAAGCCCCCCGGCGGTATCAAGGCAATCAACACTGATTTCATCATCAGGCAAAAACGGCATTATCATTATCGGTGAAAATTCATCCTTTTCCGAAAGAGCTGCCATAGCGTCATCAAGGGTCATTCGTGTATTCTGCTTCTTAAAAAGTGAATTATATCCCTTTCTTTGGTTATCTATTAGTCTGAAGCTTTTTCCGCCCTCGTCCTTTGCAAATTTAAAACATACTTGTTTATATTTTCCGCTAAGCTCATTATATGCCGAAATAAAATCCTGCGGTGTCGTTACAATATGATAATCAGGCACTGCTGCTATTTCATTCTCTCTGAAAAATTTATATGCTCGCTCCTTATGATTGAGTATTGATACAATGTCATAATCGTCAATCATAACCTTAACGCCGATTTCCTCAAATCTGTGTTTTTGCTCACTTATTTTCAGCATACCCCTGCGTGGAATGAATACCTCAACTCCATGCTCCCTGCAAAATTGCAGACAAAACTCAACATATTCTTCGCTGCTCAGAACCGGCTCACAGTACCATTGGTCGCATACGGTTCTTATTACCGAATATTCATTTTCATTTGTTCCGATTATACAAAGTCCGGGATTATTTTCCCTCAGAAGTCCTATTATATTCCATGCTGTGCTGAACCAGTGATTCAACCATACTGTTACCATCTCTGTTACTCCATTCGTTAATAGTTAATATTACATAAGCCTTTTTCATACCTGAGGCATAAAGAATATTTTTCCGATATTATGCATTTTATTGAATACCAATGCAAAAGCTCTTGTATCATATTTCCCCGCCATAGCCTTAGCCAATGCATTACAGGTCTTTCTCTCCAATTCCTCAAGGCTCATAAACTCACCCTTGTTCTTCAGTGCTTTAAAAATAATCTGCTTTGACGCAAGCCTGTCATTTATAAGCTTCTCTAATTCCTCATATGTGCTTACAAAGCTTTTTGTACAGTAAAAATAATTAAGCCGTGTTGATGTGCATTCGGGAAGATCGCCTATAGGCTGATGATCAAGCATAATATCCTTGGTCGTTACATTGAAATAATCATAGCTTATATGACGCAGACCGCCGTCATACATATTATCCCATGTCACATCAACATAATATGATTCGTCCCTTATTTTAACGAGGTTCCATGCATGATAATCGTCATTATCAAAATTACCGTTTTCATTCGCCTTTCCGAGAACTACAATACATTTTATCCCAAATTCATTGCAAAGCAGCTTAAATGCCTTTGCTATCCCCTCACATACGGCACGCTTATCAAGAAATGCCCCGACAATAGAATGTGCATTGAACGAGTCCTGCTTTTTTAATGAATCATAATCATATGCAACACTCTTTACGACACTGTCATGCAGACATTTCTCAAGACGGAATTCGTCGTTTCCGAAGCTCTCCGCCTTTGTCCTTACACGGTTGATAATAGCTCTGATATCCGTATTTATTATGCTTATTTCCCTGTTTGTATAAAGATATTCGGGAAGCAGTGCCCAGTATCCGAACATTCCCTGCATTTTTATTATTGTCTGATTTACATAATAAAACAGGGGATTATCATACAATACCCTGAGATATATCTCCTGAACCTCAGCCTGCGACAGCGGTAATGCTATCACAATATTAAAAGACCGCATCTTTAACCCGTCATAAATAATTCTGTATGCTTTTCGCTCATCCGGCGGCATAATGCTGTAATAATATCTTTCATTCTTCATTTTTATTTACCGTTTGTCAAATAGCCGTATACTTTATTCTGTGAGCTTTACAATACATAACGGCATATTCATTATTCCTTACCGCAACTTCAATATCAGGACAACCGATAAATGCCCCATCGCCTATAAATGAAACATTTTCCTGTATAACTGCTTTTTTCAGCGAAGTACACCCGATAAATGCCATATTTCCTATTTCACGCACACTTCTCGGTACACTAATGCTCCTCAGATTACGACATCCCTGAAATGCACAATCTCCTATTCTTACAATACCCTGCGGCAGTATAACACTTGCCGCATTCTCACAATGACGGAACGCCCTTTCTCCTATAAGTTTAACGCTTTTCGGCAGAATAATACTCTCCAGCCCGATACAGTTTTCAAAAGCACTTTCACCTATCTCCATTAACGTATCCGTAAATGTAACCGAAGTCAGATACATCACATCTTTGAATGATTTTTTGCCTATTTTTACTGTGCCGTATTCAAGACAACAAGCTGCATCCTGCTTTCCCTGCGGATAGTGCAGCAATTCCTTTCCGTCACGACTGTACAATACACCGTCAAAGCTTCTGAAAAAAGCGTTATCCTCATCTGCAATTATCTGTTTCAGATTCATTGTATGGCGGAAAGCATCCTCTTCAATTTTTTCCACACTCCCGGAAATTCTTATATTTTCCGCTTCGCAAAAATCAAACGACCTCCCGCCGATAATTTTTATACCGTCTGCTATGTATATGTTCCTTTTTTTGCTGTATATATACCGCATAAGTACTCTGTTTTTCTTATCAATAAAAAAACCGTTATCCGCAGTATAATAAGGGTTGCTTTCGATTATTATATTTTCAAGGTTTGTGCAGCCGTCAAATATATTTCTGCCTATTTCTTCCGTTCCCCTCGTTATTCTTACGGTTTTTAATGCACTGCACCCCTTAAAGGCTTTCGGATAAATCTTTTTAATATTCTGCGGTATATCGATCTCTGTAAGCTGCCGATTGAATGCAAATGCCTTATATCCGATACTGCTGTATGCAAACAAATCGCTTTTCCTGACAAGTGCATCAAAGGTTCTTTCTCCCTTTATCAGCTGCTTTTCCCCCAACAAGCCGACAGAAGATTTTTCGTAAGTCGGGATATCCGGTATCATTGATTCTGCAATCACATCAACAACATATTGTGCTGCTTCCTCCGTAATGAACATTTCGGAAACCAGTAATGCCTTACATCTCTGCATAATCTCCCCGATCGGCTCATTTTCGTCAAGTCCTCTTCTGAACTGTGTCAGAATGCCCTCCTTGAGTGCATTTATAATCAGCTTCCGCTCTCTTACCATTCCCGGAGCATAATCCATAAGAAATGCATTGAACCTGAAGGTATCATATACAATATCACCGCCGTATTCCTGCCTTATTCCGAAAATTATATCCTCTAAATCTCTTTTGGTTTTCTCATATTCACCGTCGGGTTTAAAATAATTTGAACTCATACAGGCACTGCTCATATCTTTATCTGTCACAGCTTACAGTCCCCCACATTCAGAATACCATAACAAAAATTAATCGAGTAGGGCGGAATTTCTCCGCCCTCTCACACCACCGTACGTGCCGTTCGGCATACGGCGGTTCAATTCAA
>CANQAJ010000026.1 GCA_947589365.1 uncultured Clostridia bacterium
CGGTTATCGGTCGTAAAATATCTGTATGCAACATCTATCGTTATACCCTGCTCCCTCTCCGCCATAAGTCCGTCAAGCAACAAAGAGTAATCAATAGCACCGCTGCGGCTGCCAACCTTACTGTCAAGCTCCAGAGCCTTTTCCTGATCCGCATATAACAGCTTTGCATCATAAAGAATATGACCTATAAGCGTTGATTTTCCGTCATCAACACTTCCGCAGGTTATAAATTTAAGTAAACCGTTCATCAGAAATACCCCTCTCTTTTTCTGCGTTCCATACTGCCTGCCGCCTCATTGTCAATTACTCTTGAGGTACGTTCGGATGATACGGAGCTTAGCGTTTCTTCGATTATCTCATCAAGAGTACTTGCCGTTGACTCCACGCCGCCGGTGAGCGGATAGCAGCCGAGCGTTCTGAAACGCACGGACTTCATAACAGGTTTTTCTCCCGGATTTAACGGAAATCTGTCGTCATCAACCATAATAATATTTCCGTCACGATATACAACCGGACGTTCCGCAGCGAAATACAAAGGAACAATATCTATATTTTCCCTCTTAATATATTGCCATATATCCTTTTCCGTCCAGTTTGAAATGGGAAAGACACGAATACTTTCCCCTTTGTTGATTTTCGTATTATAAAGCTTCCACATTTCGGGACGTTGATTTTTCGGATCCCATGCCTGTGCGGAATTTCTGAACGAGAATATACGTTCCTTAGCACGGGATTTTTCTTCATCACGTCTGCCGCCGCCGAATGCAGCCGTGAAGCCGTATTTTGTAAGTGCCTGCTTCAATGCCTGAGTTTTCATAATATCGGTATATGCTGCACCGTGATCAAAGGGATTGATACCCTGCTTTACACCCTCCTCGTTTGTATATACAATCATTTCCAAGCCGAGCTTTTTTGCAGTTTCATCACGGAACTTTATCATGTCCTTAAATTTCCATGTTGTATCTATATGTAGAAAAGGAAACGGCGGTTTTTCCGGATAAAATGCCTTCAGAGCAAGGTGCAGCATTACTGAACTGTCTTTTCCGATTGAGTACAGCATAACAGGCTTTTCACACTCTGCCGCAACCTCCCGAATTATATATATGGCTTCCGCTTCAAGCTCATCAAGATGAGAAAATGTACTCATAAAATCCCCCCTAATATTTATTGGATTCTTTCTGATTTATGTCTATCTCAGAAATCTCCCCATTCGGATGTACAATGATCCACTTTAAAATATCGCCATTCTTCTCTGTATGCATAATACTGCCCTTGCCGCCTATATCAGCACCAAGATAAAATCTTATTGCATAAACCGGACATTCCTTAAGACAGGAGGTACAGCCCCAGCAGTCTTTCGGATATTTTATGAATGCTTTTTTATCGTTACCGATTTTTATAAGACTACCCGGACATACGATATGACATCTTCCGCAGCCTATGCATTTATCCTTATTAATTGCTATGCTCATAAGCTGCACCTCCCTCTGTGAGATCACGAAGTATTATTTTTATTTTACCGTTTTCATAACGGGAATTTACAAACTTCAGAAAATTCTTATCATCTTTTTCGGGATAATCAAGATTTTCCGCAAAGCTTTGCCAGCGTGTTTCATGCCTTGCTTTAAGGTGGGCGATAACACTTCTGCATACTACAAGTCTTTCACGCAGCTCATATATATACATAAGCTCCTGAAAATCGTCTGCGTGCAGATTATCCGAAAGCTTCTGAATATCCGCTATTTTTTCATCGGCAATATCAAGCTGTTTTTCGTTAAAGCGATAATTTGTCTTTATACCGCCCGCATAGGCATCCATAACCGTCTGCATTGCCTCTTCAAGCTGCTCGGTGGAAAAATACGAATCGTTTTCTTCAAGAAATGCTTTTACTTCTTTTAAATGATTGTCGGCATCCGTTTCTTCTACGGACACATTATTATTTTCCTCTATAAAATCAACGGCGGAATATGCGGCAATTTCTCCCTCTGCGAGAGAGCCCGTAACATATTTCTGCGGACAGCCGCCTGCGACATCCCCTGCCGCAAATAACCCCTTTATTGTTGTCGCACGCTTTGTATCGACCCAATATCCGCTTGCTGTATGTCCGCCTACAATATAAGGTTCGGTTCCCTCAATTTCAACATTTTGCTGTGAGGGATTTTTTCCGCTTTCTATCCATTTCAGTGTTTGTGAGGGTGCCATATTAAGATATGCCTTTTTTAGAGCATCGTCCTGCTCGGGTGTTATACCCTCTGTTTTTAGATAGCATGGACCTCTTCCCTCCAGATTTTCATTTACCGTTCCGTAAACCCTTTGAGATGTGGTAATGCCGTATTTTGATTCGTAAACCTCTCCGAGTGAATTTATCTGCTTTGCACCCACTCCCTGAGCAAGTGTTCCTGTCGGGGCAATAGTATCCTTGCAGCGAAGAGCAATAAAACGCATTTCAAAGGTCGTCATTTCCGCACCTGCTTTTATTCCCATTGCATAGCCTGCTCCCGTGTTAAATGGAGGATACCACATCTTATGCCGCGAAAATCCCGGATTGTTTGGTTTATAAAGTCCTGCGGCTCCGCCCGTTGCTACTATAACAGCATTAGCCTCTATTATGTAAAATGTTTCACTTTCAATTCCTATTCCGAACGCCCCGTTAATGCGATTATCTTTAACAGAAAAATCTATGATATTAACATGATTAAGAATTTTAGTATTCGGAAGCTTTTCAACCGCCGCAGCTAAAATCGGCTTTATGTTTTCTCCGTTTATTTTCAGATTTCTGTTGCCTCTTGTAACATACTTTCCGTTTTTGTCCTTGAGTATCACAAGTCCTAACTTTTCAAGACGTTCTGTGACGGCATTCAGTCTTTGCGACATAGTAAGCAGCAAATCCTCTCTTACTATACCGTCGGCATCCTTTTTTGCATAATCGACATAGTCCTGCGGAGTTTTTCCGTCAACTATATAGGCATTAAGAGCATTCACACCTGCGGCAAGACATCCGCTTCTCTTAATATGAGCTTTTTCGCAGATAAGCACCTTTGCATCGGAATTTTCCGATATTGTAAGGGCGGCATAGCAGCCTGCCGTACCGCCCCCGATTATAAGGATATCTGTTTTAAGCTTCTCAACTTTCATATCATCACTCACTTATTTTTGATATATATTCCTCAGCGGACATGACACAATTTGCACCGTCCGATACGGCTGTAACAACCTGCCTGAGATTTTTTGTTCTGACATCGCCCGCCGCAAAAATTCCCTCCGCAGTGGTTGTACCGTCCTCTCCGGCAACAACATAGTTATTATCATCAAGCTTAACAATACCGTCCAAAAGTCGGGAATTAGGAATTGTGCCTATTGCAACAAATACCCCGTCAACATTCAGCAGCCTTTCCTCATTATCTTGTTTCAGCCTGATTGCACCTACTTTTTTATCACCCGATATTTCAAGCGGTACAGCGTTCAATACAGTCTTTATATTTTCGGTATCGGCAACCTTTTTTTGCAGAGCCTTATTTGCCCTGAATTCCGATCTGCGATGGACAAGATAAACAGTACTTGCTTTTTTTGAAAGCAGCACCGCATCCTGTAAGGCTGTATCTCCTCCGCCTATGACGGCGACTGTTTTATTCTTATAAAATGCTCCGTCACATATAGCACAATATGAAACTCCTCTGCCCGAAAACTCAGCCTCACCCTTTATATCAAGCCTTTTAGGATTTGCACCTGCGGCATAAATAACGGTTTTGGTACGTAGTGTCTTACCGTCGGAAAGGACTGTATCATAGCCTCCCTCAGACCGAACTATTCTTTCAGCTTCACCCTCATAAAACTCAACGCCGAGAGAAACAGCGTGCTGTCGGAATTTTTCGCCCAAATCATAGCCGCTTTCGCCGTACAGTCCCAAATAATTGTCAACTCTTTCGCTTTCGGCAATCTGACCGGTTCCCATATACTCTTTTTCTATAACAACAGCATTCAGTTGTTCTCGTTTTGCATATACCGCCGCAGACAGACCTGCCGGTCCGCTGCCGATAATAATTATATCATACATATACTATACCTCAAAGCAACAGTATATCTCACTCAATAATCAATTCCTCTTTTTCGGCATTATCGCCCTGAATCTTAAAGGAATTAAGCACGGGATTTTCTCTGTCCATAAGAGATAATATCATATAACTTGCTTTGCTGTCAAATGCAAGCCTTTTATCCTCATCGGAAGGACGTGACGGGGATTCGGGATGCGAATGCCAGTTACCGAGAGGAACAAGACCGAAGGCTCTCATATCCTTTATCGCTTCAAGCTGTTCCTTCGGATCGAGTGAAAAATGCTCGTTTGAATGATCTGTATTGGTGAGCAGATATACCTTTTTTATAATCTTATCGCCGCCCTTAATCTCCCCCGCAATAAGTCCGCAGGCTTCATTCGGAAGTTCCTTAAAAGCGTGTTCAACAATCATATTATAGTCAGATTTACTTAAAATAATCATAATGCACCATCACATTCTGCCTGCTCGTAGTCTATAAGCTCCGTAATAGTCGGGTGTGTACCGCAAACCGCACAATCATCGGTTTTTGTTGGAAGTTTAATCTTACGGAACTCCATTGACAGAGCATCATAGGTAAGCAAATAACCTGTAAGCAGTTCGCCGACACCGAGTATATACTTTATTGCTTCCATAGCCTGCAAGCTTCCTATAACACCGCCCATAGCACCGATAACGCCTGCCTGCTTACAGGTCGGAACAGCATCCTTCGGAGGCGGGTTTTTAAATACACATCTGTAGCATGGACCTTTTCCCGGTACATAAGTCATAAGCTGACCCTTGAACCGTATTATACCTGCGTGAGAAAATGGCTTTTTTGCCATTACACAGGCATCGTTAATAAGAAACTTTGCCGGGAAATTATCGGTACCGTCAATTATAAAATCATAATCCTTTATCAAATCGAGAATGTTCTCGCTTGTTACAAAGGTACGGTAGGTATTCACCTTTACATCCGGATTCATTTCTTCCATTGTTTCCTTTGCCGAAAGAACTTTTGCCTTTCCTACATCCTTAGTAGCATGGATAATCTGTCTTTGCAGATTAGAGAGGTCAACCTCATCAGCATCCGCAATACCGATTGTACCGACACCTGCCGCTGCAAGATACATTGCGGCAGGTGCACCCAGACCTCCTGCACCGATTATAAGAACCTTGCCGGCAAGGAGCTTTTTCTGTCCTTTTACCCCGACCTCTTTCAAAATTATATGTCGGGAATAACGCTCGATCTGTTCATTGGTAAATCCCATTACTGACCGCCTCCCATAAAGTACAAAAATTCCACATTGTCACCGTCACTCAGTACCGTACTTTCAAATTCGCCGCTTTCAACAAACTCATCATTTATTGAAACCGTAACATACATGGGTGTTTCGACATTTTCATCAACAATAAGCTGAGCAACTGTCAAGCCGTCCTTAACCTCTTTTTTCTCGCCTGCAACCGTAATAAACATAGTAATTATCCCCTTTTTATAAAATTTCAGTAATATCCGATTTTTTAATTGTACCCCTTAATCGGGTCGTTTCCTGTCCGTCCCTGAAAAGTATCAGTGTCGGTGCCGCCTGAACCTCGTATTTTTCCGCAAGCTCCGCATCAAAATTGATATTGATCTTTACAACCTTAAGCCTGTCGGAATATTCATCTTCAATATCCGCCAATACAGGCGATAAACGCTTGCATGGAACACAACTGTCCGAATAAAAATCCGCCAATACGGGAACATCGGATTTCAGAACCTCGTTTTCAAAATCCTGTGCATTAACACGAGCAGCCATTCAGTCACCAACTTTCCTTACTATAAGATTATAGGTACCGTCCTCATTATCAATAAGTTTTAAGATTTGGTGACCCTCCTCCTTTATGCTTCTCGGAACATTCTGAACGGGTTCGCCGTCATTCATTTTTATTGACAGTATCTGTCCTTCATCGAGTTCCTCAAGTGCTACCTTTGCCTTTACGAACGTAGTCGGGCAGACCACATCGGTAATATCCACTGTATCATCAATTATATATTCACTCATTGTATGCCTCCAGAATTGCTTTCTCAAATTTATCTTTTCCTACCCTGTCGATAGTGAACTTAAATCTTTCTCCGGCATTTGCATTATCCTCAAAAAATCGTACCGCCGCATCGCATATTTTCATAAGCTTATCTTTATCCTCAATAAAGGGTATAATAGCTTCTCCCTTATTTATGCTGTTTCCAAACAAGCCTCCGAAAGAAACTATGTAACCGTGAACGGTATCCCAGGCCTCGGTCGGGCATGACTTATAACATCGTCCGCAGAAATTGCATTTGTCATTATCAACTTTGATTTTCCCGTCCGTTATTGTTATAGCACCGCTTCTGCACGCCTTTTCACATACGCCGCAGCCTATGCAGTCTTTTTCTCTCCATTCAACCTTGATACCGCCCTTGATTCCGAGATCGTTTTCCTCAGCCTTAAGACAGTTATTCTGACAGCCCGTAATACCGAACTTAAATTTATGCGGAAGCTCTCTTGCAAAATATCTCTCATCAAGCTCCTTTGCGAGTGCATATGTATCTATACATCCGCTCGGGCAAATCTTCTCGCCCTGACAGGCAGTAATTGTACGAACCCTCGGTCCGCATACACCGGGCTGTACACCACCCTCGGCAAGAGTGTTTTTTACCTGTTCTATATCGTCAAGCTTTATAAATGGTATCTCCACACTCTGACGAGATGTGAGATGAACGTGTCCGTCACCGAATTTTTCAGCAACCTCAGCTATTTTAGCAAGCTGAACTGCTGTAAGATTTCCCCCTACAACCCTCAGTCTTAACGAAAAATTATTTTTTTGCTTCTGACGCATAAAACCGCCTTTTTTCAGTGTTGCATAATCTACAGCCATTTTTCATTCCTCCTTTAGTTTATCTATCGCCTGACTGAAATCCTCTTTCAGATCATCTATATCCTCTATACCTACACTTATTCTTATCGTGTCATTATACACACCTGCATTAACTTTTTTCTCCTCACTGCTGTGTACATAGATCGTACTCGCAGGATGAATTACCAATGTCCTGACATCTCCAATATTGGTTGCTATAAGAGGAATTTTAAGATTATTCATAAGTTTGAATGCTCTGTCCTTGCTTCCTGCCCTTATAGTGAGGATTGCTCCTCCCTTGCCGCCAAGAAGCTGCTGTGCAAGAGAATAATAAGGACTTTTAGGAAGGGCAGGATAATTTACCTCTATTCCCTCATAGGTGTCAAGGAACTGTGCAAGCTGCAATGCATTCTCACATAAGCGTTCTACTCTAAGTCCCATTGTTTCAAGACCAATCGCATTTAAAAACGCATTCATCGGTGCAAGGCAACAACCCACATTCCGCCACATACCATTCCTGAGCTTTGCAAGATATGCAAATTTTCCCAATTTTTTGTATTCCTCAAAGCCTTTATATCTGTCCGTGTCCCATTTAAAATTACCGCTGTCGATAATAACTCCGCTTATGGCATCTCCCGAACCGTTGATATATTTTGAGGAGGAATGAACTACTATATCTGCTCCGTATTTTATCGGGTGAATAAGACACGGTGTAGCAGTAGTACTGTCAATTATCAGGGGAATACCGTGTCTATGGGCAAGTGCCGCAACATTCTTAATATCAACAATATCAAGTGCAGGGTTACCGATAAGCTCCGCAAATATTGCCTTTGTCTTTTCCGTTATAAGCGGTTCTATTTCATCTGTACAGACATGATCAACAAAATGAGTTGTAATTCCAAATGCCTGTAAATCCCCGAACAAATCGATAGTACCCCCGAAAAGCCCCGCCCCGGCTATAACCTCATCGCCAGACTGTAGTATATTCAGCAGTGACATTGTGACAGCAGCCATACCGGATGAACAGGCAACAGCCCCAATCCCCCTTTCAAGAGAAGCAATACGCCTTTCAAATGAGTCAACAGTCGGATTACTTATTCTGCTATAAGCAAATCCCGGGGTCTTGTTATTAAATATTTTTTCCAGAACCTCTGGAGATTCGTGTGCAAATGCACTGACCTGATATATCGGCGTTAAAGTGGCACCTGTTGCTTTATCACTTTCAAAACCGCTGTGCAGCAATTCTGTATTAAATTTCATTTCATCACCCACCAAACATACTGTTTAACACTAAAGATTTCAGCCTTATGCTATTATATCCTACTTTGCATACTAAATCAATAGGTTTTATATATTTTTGTTATATTGCATAGTATTTTAATATACTCAATAGGCATTTTGGAGATAATAACTGTTATAAATATACCGCCACACGCAAGCGGCGGTTATTGTTGTTGAATAAAAATATTTTAGATGTCAGTCCCGATTTAACACTAACGGAACAATTTCGGAAATTACGTCACACGTATAATCAATATCGGCATCACTGTGTGCAGCCGATACAAACATTGCCTCAAACTGTGACGGGGCGGAATATATCCCTCTGTCCTGCAAATATGCAAAAAATGCGGCAAATTTCTTTGTATCGGAGGTTATTGCGGTATTGAAATCAACAACCTTTTTATCCGTGAAAAATGCAGTAAGCAGTGACCCCTCTCTGTTTACATTAAGTCCTGCCTTTTTCATTGCCAGCTCTATTTTGCGGGATTTTCTTTCAAGCTCAGCATACAGATTTTCACTTTTCTCCAGAATTTTAAGCGTTGCTGTTCCCGCACTTACTGCTGTGGGATTTCCGGATAAGGTTCCCGCCTGATATACCGAACCGAGGGGCGCTACACATTCCATTACCTCCCGTTTACCCCCATATGCTGCAAGAGGCATACCCCCTCCTACAATTTTTCCGAGTGTAGTCAGATCCGGAGTAACACCATAATACTCCTGTGCCCCTCCGAGCGACAAACGGAATCCTGTAATTACCTCGTCAAAAATAAGCAGAGAACCATACTCTTTTGTGATATTACGCAAAAACTGAAGAAATCCTTCCTGTGGCAGAACAACCCCCATATTTGCCGCACACGGCTCGACAATTATGCAAGCTATGTCCTCACCGTATTTTTTAAACAACTCCTCGACCGACTGCTTATCATTATAAACTGCAAGCAGTGTATTTTCTGTGCAGCTCACCGGAACACCGGCACTGTCAGGGATTGAATTTGTAAGAAGCCCGGAACCTGCCTTTACGAGGAGTCCGTCCGAATGACCGTGATAGCACCCCTCAAACTTGACGATTTTATCACGGCGGGTATATCCCCTTGCGGCACGGACAGCACTCATCACCGCCTCTGTTCCGGAATTTACAAGACGCAGCATCTCCATTGACGGAATATGCTTCCTTATCAGATTTGCAAGCTCAATTTCTCCCTCGTGACAGGCACCGAATGTCAGTCCTCTGTCACAGCTTTCCTTTACAGCTTTAATTACCTCAGGGTGACAGCTTCCGAGAATATTGGGACCCCATGAGCAGACATAATCTATATATTCGTTTCCGTCAACATCATATATCTTATCTCCGACCGCATGGTCAATAAATAACGGTACTCTGCCAACGTTGCGGCAGGCACGTACGGGACTGTTTACTCCCCCCGGCATAAATTTCAATGCCTTATTATAAAGCCTTTCGGACTTTTCTGTTTTCATATATCCTCCTCCAACCATCTTGCCGCATCGAGTGCATGATATGTTATGATAATATCCGCACCGGCTCTTTTAATTGCTGTCAGGTTTTCCATTACAATACGTTTTTCGTCAACCCATCCGTTCTGAGCCGCTGCCTTTACCATTGAATATTCTCCGCTTACGTTATATGCAGCAAGAGGATATCCGCAATGACTTGCCTCCTTAATTACATCAAGATAGGCAAGTGCCGGCTTGACCATAACTATATCCGCACCCTCCGAAATATCATCTTCAATTTCACGCAGTGCTTCTCTGCCGTTTGCATAATCCATCTGATATGTTTTTCTATCTCCGAAGCATGGTGCGGATTCCGCCGCATCACGAAACGGAGAATAATAAGCTGACGAAAACTTTGCACTATAAGACATAATCGGAATATCAATAAATCCGTTTTCATCAAGTGACTGTCTTATTGCAGCAACCCTGCCGTCCATCATATCCGATGGTGCTATTATATCCGCCCCTGCTTTTGCAAGGCTTACAGCCATTTTTGAAAGCAAAGGCAGTGTTTCATCATTAAGGATTTTACTGTCCTTTACAACGCCGCAATGACCGTGGGAGGTATATTCGCACAGGCATACATCGGCTATTACAAGCATATCGGGATATTTTGACTTTATATGCCTTATTGCCCTTTGAGTAATACCATTACTGTCATATGCGGAGCTTGCAAGCTCATCCTTATGCTTTGGTATGCCGAAAATCAGAAGTCCGGGTATCTTGCTTTGACTAATTTGTATAAGTATTTCGTCAAGTCTGTCAACGGAATACTGATATACTCCCGGCATTGAATCAACAGGATTTTTTATATTTTCTCCCTCTGCAACAAAAATCGGATATATCAAATCCGCCCTGCTTACGCTTGTTTCACGCACTAATCTGCGTATCTGATTATTTGCCCTCAGACGTCTGAACCTTTTCATTGTGTATCTCCCCTAAAACAGTTTCAATAATCCCATCAATATTGCTTGTTGCCGAAATAATAAAATGATCTATACTATGTGCCTTAAGTGTATTTGCGGTGTTCTCACCTATACATATTATTTTAGTTTCAGATGAGATCTTAAAGCCATTTTCAAAAAAAGCATTAACCCCCGAAGAGCTTGCAAACGTAATCAAGTCAGTATGTATTTCTTTATTATTTGAGTCATTAACATTGCTAAACACATCATAAATTTTTATATCATCATAGCTTATATTGTTACTGTCCAGAATTTCCGTAAGCTCAGTTGATCCCTTTTCTGCCCTTAGAATAAGAACCCTTTGATTTTTGCGTACATTACACGACAGCATATTCCCAAGAGCTTCAGATGTGTAGATTTCGGGTACAAGATCGGCAATTATGCCATGACTTTTCAGTATCTCAGCCGTGCCGCTTCCTATTACGGCAAGCATGATTTTTGAAAGTACCCTCATGTCAATTCCAAGTCCTATAAGTCTCTTGAAAAAAATCTCAGCTCCGTTTATGCTTGTAAGTACGAGCCAATCATAATCGTTTAAATTTCTCAGTGCATCGTCAAACTTCGCATTATCACGATATTCAACCACATTAAGATAATCAAGCCTGTTGACATCCGCACCAAGCACCGACAGCTTATCAGAAAGTTTTGCCGCAAATTTCTTTGTACCCGTAACGGTGACGGTAATACCTCTGAGCGGAAGTGAAATTGTCGGAATCATATCATATCCTGCTGTTTCTCCAACTATTATAACAGCCGGAGCCTTAATTTTCTGCTTTCTTACCTCATGTGCTATATTCTTTAAATTACTTCGCACAATCAGCTGCTTCTCCCCGGCACCGTCGGAAATAACAGCAGCCGGGGTATTTTCCGATTTTCCGTTAAAAATAAGCATTTCCGATATTCTTTCAATATTTTTAAGAGCCATAAGAAATACAAGCGTACCGTCAAGCTTTGCATATATATTCATATTTTCCGGTATCAGATCTTCCGCCGTATGACCTGTTATAACATGAAAGCTTCGGCTTACCTTTCTTTGAGTAACCGGTATTCCCGCAAGCTCCGGTACTGCAATAGCTGACGAAATTCCGGGAATAACCGAGTATTCAATACTGTTCATCTGCAGTGCTGCTATTTCCTCTCCGCCTCTTCCAAAAACAAATGGATCGCCGCCCTTTAGTCTTACAATGTTTTTGCCCTCCATAGCCTTTTTGACAAGAAGTGCATTGATATTTTCCTGTGTTTCGCTGTGTCTTCCTGCACGTTTCCCTACACATATCCGTTCCGCATTTTCGGGGACATAATCAAGCAAGTGGCTGTCAATCAGAAAATCATATACAACAACATCACACTTTTCAAGAAGCCTCTTACCACGAATGGTTATTAAATCATAATCTCCACAGCCTGCTCCGACAATATATACTTTTCCTTTTTTATTCATAACTGCAAATCAACTCCTCCGCCAGCCTGAAACGATTTTCGGTTTTATCCGTTCCAAAAACAGTCCTTTTGCCGTCCTTGGAAAGATAAACGGTAATATTACCGTTTTCCTTAAACGAATACGCCGCCAACGGAACACCGCAGCCGCTGTTTAAAATCTCAATAATATATCTCTCGGTTTCAAACAACAGAAAAGTATCTTTGTCGTTTATTCTCTCTATTATCGGCGTAACAAAATCATCTTTTCTGCTTTCTATCGCAATAATTCCCTGACATGGTGCCGGGAGGAATTTTGTATAGTCAAAATATAAAAAATCAAACTTATCATCCGAATTAAACCCGAGTCTTTCAAGTCCTGCCGCAGCAAGAATAATTCCATCATATTTTCCCGACAAAAGCTTGTTAAGACGAGTATCAACATTCCCCCTAATATTCTCAAAGTTGACATGGGGATAAATTTTTTGCAGATTCAGCCTGCGTCTTAAGCTGCCTGTTCCAACTATAAAGCTTTTATCATTTTCAATATGATGTCCTTTTTTCGTAACAAGCACGTCACGGTAATCGCCTCTCTCAAGAACTCCCGATATTTCCAAACCGTCCGCAAGAATAACAGGCAGATCCTTTGCACTGTGTACCGCAATATCTATAATTCCGTTTTTCAGGCTGTTCTCAATTTCCGATACGAAAACACCCTTACCTCCGATTTCTGTAAGGGGTCTATCGGATATTCTATCCCCTGTTGTGGTTATATTAATTATTTCAATTTCCGTATCGGGAAATTTATCTTTTATCCTGTCTGCAACCATTTGTGTTTGGGCAAGAGCCAATCTGCTCTTTCTCGTTCCTATTCTTATCTTCATTTATCAAGACCCTCTGTAATTTTCAAAATTAACTCATCATCTATATTTTCCGTACCTCTGATACATAAATCAAGTATCATCTCAAAGACCTTCTTTCTGTTTTCCTCCGATATTACCCTCTTCTTTATCTCCGCACGGTATTTGCTCAAAATTTCCACTGTTTTATTACAGTCATCATCAATAAGCCTTTCGATTTTCTCACGCAAAAAACGGGAATACAGCGGACTTTTCCCCGATGTTGAAATACCCACTGTGACATTATCTTTCTTTACCAATGCAGGGAAAATAAAACCGCATTTATCCTTATCGTCTACAGTGTTTATCAGAATATTCTTTTCTTTACAAAGTGCAAAAATATGTGTATTCAATTCCTTATCATCCGTTGCACTTATAACCATAAACGCATTATTGATATCTCTGTCCTCGAATTTTCTTTTTATAATCTTTATATCGGCAAAACGATTTATTTCATCGCATATATCAGGTGCTATAACAGTAATAACAGGCTTAAATTCTCTGAGCTTTTCAATCTTCCGGAGTGCAACTGCTCCGCCTCCTATTATAATGCAACTCTTATTTTCTATATCTATATAAAACGGAAAATATCCCATAATTCACTCCTGCTTTTCAAACTCCTTAAGAACATTGATAAACGCTGAAAACTCATCAGCACAGGCATCCGACTTCATTCTGTAAATCAGTTCCTCGAGTGTCTTATCAGCCAAGCCCTTTTTCACTTTTCCGAGGTGCGGCAAAAAATCATGGAATATCAAATCCTTTAAAAGCGTATCAACTGAACTCTTTATTATACTCTCAGCAGCGTCAACACTGTTAATCTTAATTTGATTATTTTCCTTTGCAAGCTTTTCAAAATAATCAATATTGATAAGCCGTACCCCTTTCAGTTCAATAACCGAATTATCAATATCGGGAGGAACAGCAAGATCGATAAAAAGCCTTTTTCTTTCGTCCGTCAAATTATTTTTTAAATCGCAAAGTGTTATTGTATAATGCGGGCTTGTTGTCGCACTGATAATACAATCGAAGTTATGTATATACTCATATCTGTTTTTGTAATCAATGGTATTAATTCCCAAATCTTCAATAAATTTTATCCCGGGATTATGATGTCTGAGAGTTGCACATACGCTTACATTTTTATGTGATACAAGATTTTTCAGTACAGTTGAGCCGATTTTTCCGCTTGCACCTATCACGAGTACATTGACCTTTTCACCGAAAGCTGCGGCTTCATTAGCGGCAAGAGTTGCAACGGAAACGGAGGTTTTTGACAAATCTGTTTCGGTTTTTATCTTTTTGGCACAAGCAATGGCAGACTGAAATATCATATTGAGCCTATGATCTACTGTATTATTTTCCTTTGCAAAATAATATGCCGATTTAGTCTGCCCGAGTATTTCGTCCTCGCCGATAACCATTGAGTCTATTCCGCAGGCTACCTTAAAAAGATGAATTATAGAATTATCTCCGCAAAAAAATAGCAGATGCTTTGAAAGCAGGATTTTATCAATTCCGGAATTATCTGCAATAGCTGATACAACCTCATCTTCCGATCCTTTTTCACCGCAAAAATATATTTCTGTCCTGTTGCAGGTACAAAGCATAACACATTCGAATACAAAGCCGCCCTCTGTCAATCCCGAGGTAATTTTCTTAATTCTGTCTTGGTTAAACACAAGCTTTTTGCGTAATTCTATATCGGCACTTTTATAACTGATGCTGACACAATACAAAGATTTCACCTTCCGTTCAATTATACAACTATTATTTTAATACCTCATATTAATTTCGTCAATTACTTTTATTTGTCGCCAACAGTTATTTACAAAATATTTTAAACCATGGCGGGAAAACAAAAAAGTCTGTATAGTTTGAAATTATGCAGACTTTTTTATAATTATTAAATTATAACAGATTCCTCTTGTAATGACAAATTTTCGAGCAGATGAGCCTCGTTGCCGGATGTAACAAAAATTCTGTATATAAACACATCAACCTTTTCGCCAACAGAAACTTTTTCCTCATCAATACCTCTTCTGGCTGTTATGAGAGTATCGTTAGTGCGGACTTTAAGTTCAATATTATCTCCTCTAAAGGAAACGCTTTCAACCACACCCTCAGACGCCGAGTTTTTATATTTCTGTACTTCATTTTTCTTTGTTACATTAACAAATTCCGGTCGTACAAATGCCTTATCATATTTACCGAGGTTTTCAAAATTACGAAACCTACTGTAATCCTTTATCTCGGAAGGCTGACCGAAAAATGAAGCCGTGAATGCTGTCCGCGGATTCCGGTACACATCAATCGGCGTACCCTTTTGCTCAATTCTTCCTTTATTGGTTATGATAATCTCATCTGCAACCTCTATCGCCTCATTCTGATCATGCGTAACAAAGATACTTGTAACACCAAGCTTTTCAATCATATCCTTCAACCAACTGCGAAGTTCCTGTCTTACCTTTGCATCAATAGCGGCAAACGGCTCGTCAAGCAGAAGTAAATTCGGATTCGGTGCAAGTGCACGGGCAAATGCGACCCTTTGCTTCTGACCGCCCGAAAGCTGACTCGGATATCTTTTTTCCAGACCATCAAGTCCGATAAGAGAGATAAGCTCCTCTACCCTTTCCTTGACAGCCTTCTTGTCCGCCTTGCGTACCTTAAGACCGAATGCGATATTTTCATAGACCGTCATATATCTGAATAATGCATAATTCTGAAATACAAAGCCTATACCACGCTTGCTTGCAGGAATATTATTGACTACTTTTCCGTCTATCATAATTTCTCCGCTGTCCGGAGTTTCAAGACCCGCAATCATTCTCAGAATAGTAGTTTTTCCGCTTCCGCTGGGACCTAAAAGTCCTATAAGCTTTCCCTTTTCAATGCCGAAGCTTACATTGTCGGATGCCTTGTAACTTCCGAATTTTTTATTTATATTTTTAAGTTCAACATACATCAAGCATCCCTCTTTCCTCTATATTCAACAATACTCCTGATAACCAATATCACAATCGCCATCATTACAAGAATAGACGATACCGCAAATGCAGGCACATACTTAAACTCATTGAACAGTATTTCAACGTGCAGGGGAAGTGTATTGGTTTTTCCTCTCAGATGTCCTGACAGCACGGACACCGCACCGAACTCACCCATCGCACGTGCCGCACAAAGTACTACTCCGTAAAGAAACGCCCATTTTATATGAGGGAATGTAATTCTGCGAAAAATGGTAAACCCGTTGGCACCCATCAAAGCAGCCGCTTCCTCCTCATCCGTTCCCTGAGCTTCAAGCACCGGTATAAGCTCTCGTGATATAAACGGGAATGTTACAAATATCGTTGCAAGGACAATACCCGGAACCGCAAATACAACCTGTATCCCCATATCCTGCAAATAGGGATATATAAAACTCTGTCTTCCGAATGTAAGAACAAAAATCAATCCTGCTATAACCGGTGAAACAGTGACGGGAATATCAATAAAAGTTGCAAGGAGCTTCTTTCCTTTAAAATGGAATTTTGTTATCAGCCATGCCGCAAAAACACCAAATATGGTATTTATAATAACCGCAAACACCGTCGCCTCTATCGTCAGCCATACTGCTTTTACAGTGTATTCGTCACTGACTGCTTCCCAATAGGTTTCAATACCGCTTTTCAGCGACTCCGTGATAACCGTTATCAGCGGCAAAATTAGCATAAGGAAAATAAATAATGCACTTATCCCGATTAAAAACCATTTCAAAACCTTTGAACCTATTGTATCTTCATGCATGGTTTTAATCTCCTTTCAGTTTCTTTGTGCTGCGTGCCTGAACAATATTTACGAAAAATAATATCAGAAAAGCAGCCAGAAGCATAACAAGTGCAATTGCTGTAGCACTTGAATAATCATATTCCTGAAGCTCGGACATTATAATAAGAGGGGTAATCTCCGTTTCATAAGGCTTATTTCCTGCGATAAAAACCACACTTCCGTATTCCCCAAGACATCTTCCGAATGCAAGAGCAAATCCGGTTAATACGGCGGGTCTGATTTCGGGGAAAATAATCTTCCAAAAGATTTTTATCCTGCTTGCACCGAGAACACCGGCGGCTTCCTCGTAGGTTGAATCAAGCTTCTCAAGAACGGGCTGAACCGATCTTACAACAAACGGAATACCTATAAATACAAGTGCTACCGTAATACCGATACGGGTATATGCAATCTGTATGCCGAATTTGTCAAAAAAACTGCCTATAAGTCCATTATTAGTTGTCAGAGAGGTAAGAGCAATTCCGGCAACGGCAGTAGGCAAGGCAAACGGGAGTTCAATCATTCCGTCAAGCAGTCTTTTAAAAGGAAAGTCATACCGCACAAGCACCCATGCAAGCACAACACCCATTACAGCATTGATTGCGGAGGCAATAAACGCCGTTAAAAAACTGACCTCAAAGCTTGCAAGTACCCTGCTTCGGGTAATGGTTGCGAAAATATCCTCCCAACTCATTTTTGCAGTAAATATTACAAGCGATGCGAGTGGTATCAGTACAATTATGCTCAGAATTGATAATGTCACTCCCATGGATAATCCGAAAAACGGGATTACTCTTTTATTTGCCTTTGTCTTCATTATCGCACCTTATTTCTCCTCATATATCTGATCGAATATTCCGCCGTCTGCAAAATGCTTTTCCTGTGCTTCATCCCAACCGCCGAAATCATCTATTGTTACAAGATTTATATCAAGATCGAATACATCCTTATACTCTTTGAGAATTTCCTCATTTGACGGACGGTAATAGTTATCGCCTGCAATTCTCTGAGCCTCATCGGAATACAGATAGCTCAGATATTCGGTAGCAACCTCTCTTGTACCTCTCTTATCAACAACGGAATCAACTATGGCAACCGACGGTTGTGCAAGTATACTTATGCTCGGAGTAACTATTTCGTAATCATCAGGATAATCTTTAATAGAAAGGAATGCCTCATTTTCCCATGCTATAAGCACATCTCCCTGACCGTTTTCAACGAACGTGGTTGTAGCTCCCCTTGCACCCGAATCAAGAACAAGAACATTTTCATAAAGCTTTTTGATAAAGTCCTTTACCTTTGTTTCATCACCATTATAAAGCTTATCGGCATATGCCCATGCTGCAAGATAATTCCATCTTGCTCCGCCTGATGTCTTGGGATTAGGCGTAATTATTCCGACATCATCTTTGACAAGATCATCCCAATCCTTGATATTCTTCGGATTGCCCTTTCTTACAAGGAACACTATTGTTGATGTATACGGCGAACTATCCTTATCAAACTCGTCTACCCATCCGTCCTCTATAAGTCCGGCGTCCTGAACTGCCTTTACATCGTACTCAAGAGCAAGCGTAACAACATCAGCCTCAAGACCGTTCGCAACCTCAAGTGCCTGTTTTCCGGAGCCGCCGTGCGACTGCGTTATCTCAACGTCCTGACCCTTTTCCTCTTTCCAGTGCTTTGCGAACAAT
Organism: uncultured Clostridia bacterium; assembly: GCA_947589365.1. Lineage (GTDB taxonomy): Bacteria > Bacillota > Clostridia > Oscillospirales > Acutalibacteraceae > UBA1213. Next base: position 18,477 of record CANQAJ010000026.1, read on the forward strand.
TCGTTGTATGCAGCATAAAGCTCTCTTGTCGGGTCATAGGAAACATTTGTAAGTGTTACCTTTTCTGCTGAAGTTCCACCTGTGGACTCTTCTGCACCCGTGGTGGTTGCCGAGTTATCGCAGCCTGTAAAGCCAACTGCTGCCGTTGTCAAAAGTCCTGCTGATAATATAACAGATAATATTTTCTTTCTCATTGTAATAACTCCTTTTCAAAACTGTGATATAAGATTGTTTGACATACTGTCCGATAACCGGCTCAACAGTACGCTATTCCGCCATCAGACATACAACCGATATCACACATTCGTCCGTTTCTGCAATTGTGCCGCAGAAACTTCGGGAAAAACTTTGAAATCCCTCTGTACATCCGGCACACCACCTTTCCTTATTCAGCCAAAACATATAATCCTGCAAAATTTAACTTACTAAATTGATAGGTTTTATATGTTTTTAAGTCTACCCTATTATATTATTCAATTTATTCTTTGTCAATACCTTTTAGCATATTATTTTAGTAGGTTTAATAGGTTTGTATGAAGTGATAATTTGATTAAACTTAATATTTGTTTTATATAAAATTTTACCATTTTTATATGAACGGCAAAAAGCCCTGCAAGCATTAACTTTGACTTACAGAGCCATTTATAAATCAGATTTTAACACATAGCTCACCGGCTCTTTTGCGGTAAGCTGATCCACTCCGGCAGACACCGCTATCTTAGCAGTCTGCCTATCTATATGCTCCCATATCATTGCTTCATTGTACCTGACAATGCTGTCGTATCCACGCCATTGATTTTTCCTTATTCATGCCGATAAATCCGATAAGTAAATTTTCGGTGCGTCAATTATTTAATGAAAGCTTCGGAAGGACATATAAATGTATATATATTTATATAAAGCGTATATAAAGATATATCATGTCAAGAAAAATAATGAAAATCCGGCTCCGATGTGTTATAATTAATCCGCAATCCAAGGTATGATATAAATACATCAAATAATATAATTTTTCGTCAAAAATATTGATACAGACGTTTTTTATGCTAAAGCTTCTTTTAAAGCTGCCTTTTATGTTATAATTTTCAATTTTCCTTGACAAATCGGTCATAAAGTAGTATCATATTACATACTAAGTATATAGGTTTAGTGTGTTATACTTTGATTATGAATTTTTATATGTAGTTGTAAGGATGATAGTATGAGTATCAATTTTTATAATCCCGTTATAAAAAAATTTATGACTGAGGGTTTCTTTGGTATAGAAAAGGAAAGTCTCAGAGTTAATGAAACGGGTTATCTTTCCGACACAAAACACCCGTTTGAAAATAATCCGAATATAGACAGGGATTTCTGCGAAAATCAGGTTGAAATAGTTACCGATGTATACGGCAGTATAGATGAGCTGTATGCCCACCTTACAGATATTCATAATACACTTATAGAAAAGCTTGCGGAACTTGAAACAGGACGTGAGCTGCTGTGGCTTTTTTTCATCTCCCCCATATATAAAAAGTGAGGACGAAATTCCTGTTGCAAGCTTTAGGGGAGTTTTGAAAGGAAAAGAAATATACAGACAATATCTTGCGAAAAAATACGGAAGAAAAAAGATGCTTTTTTCCGGCATACATTTTAATTTTTCATTCGGTGAAAATCTTATTAATGCCTGCTTCAGGGAGCATGGAAAAGCTTCATACCGTGAGTATAAGGAAAGTATTTATCTTGAGCTTGCCAAAAAGCTGACGAGATACAGCTGGCTTATAGTGTATCTTACCGCCGCAAGTCCTCTTATGGATTCGTCATATTTCTGTGACGGAGTGACGGGTAAAACCGTAATAACACCTTATTCTTCGGTGAGGTGCAGTGATATCGGATATTGGAACAGCTTCACTCCGGTTCTTGAATATGAAAGCGTTTCCGCATATATCGACAGTGTACAGAAATATGTTGACAAGGGGCTTCTTAAATCCTTTTCCGAGCTATATTATCCTGTAAGACTTAAATCTGTCGGGGAAAACTCACCGGACAAACTCAAAAAGTCGGGTATAAATCATATAGAGCTGCGTACACTTGACCTTAATCCCCTTTCACCTGTCGGTATTATGAAAGAGGATATTGAATTTCTTCATATTCTCATATTATATCTTATTTCATCGGAAGATGAGGAATTTGACGCTGACGAACAGATTAAAGCTGTGAATAACGTCAAATCAGCGGCAAGGTATGATGACGGCACAATGATAGAATTCGGCGGTAAAATGTTATCCGTAAGATCCTGTGCCCTTGAAGTTTTGGATGATATAAGAATTTTTTCCGAAAAGCTGTGTTTATCAAATGCTTTGAAAAACATACAATATCAAAAAGATAAAATACTCGGGAACAAACGATATGCGGAAATAATTAAAAATAAATTCAGCAATAATTTTATTGAAAAAGGTTTAAGACTTTCATCTGATTACGTTAAAATCAGAAGCAAGGAGGTTGCTTCTCATGTGTGAAATATTTGGAATATGTAATAAAAATGAAGTAAACATCAATAGTTATCTGAGAACATTTTATTCTCACAGTTCTGAGCACCCGCACGGGTGGGGACTTGCCGTCGCTGACGGAAACAATATTTTGATTGAAAAGGAACCTATAAAGGCATCAAAGAGCAATTATCTCAAGCAGCGTATGTCTCTGCCGATAATTACAAAAACGGCTCTGGCACATATACGTTATGCCACTATCGGTGACATTGCCTATAAGAACTGTCACCCGTATTACAAAGAAGATAATTTTTCCGGACGTTGGACTCTTATACACAACGGAACAATTTTTGATTATCCCCCGCTTAATAAATTTTTATGGGAGCAAAAGGGAGATACCGACAGTGAACGAATATTACTTTACATTATTGAGCAGGTAAACAGACACCAGAAGTCTCTGGGCAGGCTGCTTGATGTACAGGAGCGTTTTTCACTGCTTGACTATATTGTATCGGAAATGTCAAAAGGAAATAAACTCAACCTTATAATTTATGACGGCGAATATATGTATGTTCATACCAACTACAGTAATTCGCTTCACTATCTTCAGACTGATGACGGAATAATGTTCTCTACACGACCGCTGAGTGACGAATACTGGCAAAAAGTTCCCATGACGACATTGATTTCATACAGGGACGGCAGGCAGATATTTACCGGCACAAATCATGGCAACGAATACACGGATAATGAGGAATCAATGAAATATCTTTATCAGATCTTCTCAAATTTGTAAGGTGATAATATGGAAAATGAAATTATAAAAAAGGCATTATATGAAAGATATATAGAGCCGACAAAGAAAAAGAGGGAAAAATACATAGGTGTGGAAATCGAAATGCCTATTGTGAATTTATCTGAAAAGCCCGTGGATTTTTCGGTTGTGCATAACGCTGCGTCGGAGTTTATACAGCACCCTTTTGTACACATTTCCGATAATTCTTTTGCATAATAAAACAAAATCACCGCCTGACTCGCAAGCTCCTCATTAAAGGAGTCCTGTAATCAGACGGTGTTTTATTTTCTCTTTAAAATAAGTCCTTATTCCGAAAACATGGGAGTCGAAAGGTACCTTTCACCTGTATCCGGCAAAAGGGCAACTATAATCTTTCCTTTATTCTCCGGTCGTTTTGCAAGCACTGTAGCGGCAAATACCGCAGCACCCGAAGAAATTCCGACGAGCAGACCTTCGTTGCGGGCAAGTGTTCTGCCTGTTGCGAAAGCATCCTCATTTTCCACGGCAATAATCTCGTCATAAACAGAGGTATTTAACGTATCCGGCACAAAGCCTGCTCCTATTCCCTGAATTTTATGAGGTCCTGCCGTACCTTTGGAAAGTACGGGCGAACCTGCCGGCTCTACAGCAACAACTTTCACATTCGGGTTCTGACTCTTAAGATATTCCCCTACACCTGTGATTGTACCGCCTGTTCCTACTCCGGCAACAAATATATCCACTTTTCCGTCAGTATCCCGCCATATTTCCGGTCCGGTTGTAATGCGGTGAATTGCCGGATTTGAAGGATTTGTAAACTGGCTCGGAATAAAACTGTTCGGCGTATTTTCAGCCAACTCCTGAGCCTTTGCAATTGCTCCCTTCATTCCTTTTGCCCCCTGAGTCAAAACAAGCTCGGCACCGTATGCCTTCAAAAGATTGCGGCGTTCAACACTCATGGTTTCAGGCATCGTCAATATTATTCTGTATCCCCTTGCCGCAGCCACCGCAGCAAGACCTATGCCCGTGTTTCCGCTTGTAGGCTCAATAATAACCGAATCCGGCTTTAAAACTCCCTTTTTTTCGGCATCATCAATCATGGCTTTGGCAATTCTGTCTTTAACGCTGCCTGCCGGATTGAAATATTCAAGTTTACCGAAAATTGTCGCCTCAAGCGAATCTCCCTTTTGGTAGTCGGTAAGCCTCAAAAGCGGCGTACCACCGATCAGATCCGTAATTCTATCATATACTCTCATTTCAGATTACTCCCTTTCAAAATTTCAGTTTGTCGTAACTCATGCCCTGCCGGCTGTATTGACGGCAAAACCGCCGAACAAAAATAATACCCGAATTGCAGTGTCCGCTTACATCAACGACTAAACCTATCGGTATTGTAGTTATTGTAGCATAACAAAATTAATTTGTCAACCCTCAAATAAAACTTTATTATATTTTTTGGCATTTACATTGGATATTATCTCAGCCTTATATAATACATTTTATTGAACATAACGTTTTTATATGCACATAATCTTCCGTTCCCGCTAATTCGTATTGTTTGCATATTACAAGGCATAGAGAGATCATGTCTTACGACTGTTCAAAGAACAAAAGTATATCAGGCACATCTTAGAAATGATGAAAAAAGCAAAAGTTAAATTTGAGGGCAGACTATTTCGTCCATCCTCTTTATACTATTTTGGGATT
>CANQAJ010000027.1 GCA_947589365.1 uncultured Clostridia bacterium
GAGAGAAAAAAGATAGAAAAAAATAATAATTAATGGAGAATACTTTTGAACTCAGAACAGAAGTAAGTGGTGGAATATGAGATTTGATGTTATGCCCGTGGCGACGGAAAAACAGATTATTGAAGTAGAACAGGCAGCGAATAATGTTTGGCATAATTATTATAAGGATATATTTTCTCCCGAACAGATAAGCTATATGTTGGAAAAGTATCAATCAAGAAAGGCTATGAGAAAACAGCTTTCCGAGGGATATATATACTATATGCTTTTGGCGGATGATAAGCTGGCGGGATATATGTGTATGATGATAAAAACAGAATACGTATATCTGACAAGGCTGTATATCAAGGCTGAATACCGCCGACAGGGGCTTGCGAGGCGGGCGATAAAATACCTTGATACAATTTTTTCCAATCCGGAATTCAGTTCTATGAATATAACCAAGATCCGTCTTAAGGTTGAAAGAGAAAACGGATTTGCGATAAATGTATATGAGCATTTGGGATTCCGTAAGGTTAAGGCACAGGATACGGATATAGGCGGCGGCTTTGTCTGTAAGGAATATATTATGGAAAGACCGATAAAAGGTATCTGATATCCGAGGTGAATAAGCTATGGGAAATAAACTGAGGACATATATAAACAGTCTGTATGAGCTGATAGACAGCGGAGAGAAAATTGAAGATGCGGAACTGTTCAAACAGGAGCTTTTCAGGGAAATCGAATTCTGGCAGCACGAAAGGCTTATACACCTTATCGTAACTTTCTTATTTGCAATAGTTACAGTTGCGGTTTTGCTTGTAATGGTGTTTTATGCGAGTATTCCCCTGCTTATTTTGTTTGTAATGCTTCTTGTTCTGCTTATTCCGTATATAAGACATTACTATATACTGGAAAACGGTGTGCAGACGCTGTATGTAATATATGAAGAAATAACAAGGAGAACTCAGCCCGTATGCGGCAAATGGCTCCCGAATGAATACGGAATAAAGATAAAGCCGTTTGATAATAAGAACAAAGAATAAAAGACAGAGCAGCAGTTTACAGGATCTCATCCCGTAAATTACTGCTCTGTTTTATTTGGTCGGAAAATCGTGAGGTGAGGCTCAGCCGGCAGATGCTCCCGAAAACAGGATCCCGGCGGCTGAGACACCACCGGGTGAATTAAGTGTCGGCAGTTGATTATGCACAATTAATCGTTATCTTCGTCTGTGTATTCCGCATCAACCATTTCTTCATCTTTGAGCGTGCTTTTAACGGCTTTCTCAATATTCTTGACGAATTTTGAAACATAAATCATCGTTATAAGATCCCATACACCGTCAAATATAAGCGATATGCCAATGAAAATCATAAGAAAATCAGCAGCTCCGAATGGGTTGAGAAATGCTATTATGCAGGCTGCTATCACTAAAACAGCACCGACCGCCTGTATTGCCCAACCCTTCGATTTGAGTCTGGCAAACTCGAAGGTGTACTGGAGTTTCATAATTGCTCCGATAAAGAGTATCATATTGAGAACAATGGCTATGATTGCGGAGAGAAAACCGGGGCTTACAAGTATGTATATCCCGAAACCGAGCAAAGCACAGCCCTGGACAAGAGAAAAGGATCCGAAAAATTCATTCTTTATCCTGAAATATTCAATAACCTTAAAAAGTCCCCAGATGCTTAAAATGACGCCGATAATGTAGCAGATAATTGAAGCGGAAAGCTTAGGAAATATGACAAGAAATATTCCTAAAAGGACTATTCCTATGTTCAGGATTACAAATTCTTTCGTAACCTCCGCTGCCTTCTTTTTGATTTTATTTGTGTTCATAAAAATCCCTCCTGAAAGTTACTATAACGATTATACCATATCCGGCTTAAAAATAAAATATATTTTTCCGGATTTTGCATGAATTATGCATTATCCGTAATTCGCAAGCTTACCGTATAAAGCATAGTATGTAAACAGCAGGACCTGTCTTACAATATCTGCATTTAGCTTGGAGCTGTTTTACTTTGGTTTTATATGAAATGATTGTGCTTGCTGCCGCACTCAGTATAGATGCGTTTGCCATAGGGGCAAGCTGTGCACTGAGGGGAATTAAAAATCCCCCCGGTTCAAAGCTTGTTATATGCATTGTGTCGGTTGCGGTGACAGCGGCCGCCGCCTTTATGGGAGGAATTATAGGCAAGCTTTTGCCGGAATATATAGGAAATGTCATTGGTTCGGTTCTTCTTATTATACTTGCAACGTATATTGCCGTCGGTGCGGTCAAGGAGGAGAAAAATAAAAGAAATGAAAGCAGCGGCGGCAATTCACCCTTTGAAACCGCTGCTAAAATACTGAGAAGTCCCGCATCCTGTGATATGGACAAATCATCAACCGTAGATATAAGGGAAGCACTGTATATCGGAGCTGCTCTGTCGGCTGATTCCTTCTCCGCCGGAATAGGTGCCGGGATAGGGGGAGCGGTGCTTGCCGTGCCGATATTGTGCGGTTTATTCCAGCTTTTATTACTCTGCATGGGCGAATTGTTAGGGAAATATCTTAAAAGTTGCCGCAGCATAAGGCAGCTGTGGTTCAGTCTGTTATCCGCATTTATGCTTGCGGCTATAGGTGTGGTGAAATTATTTATATAATTCTCTTTCCGGGAAATAAAAAACGGTTTTATGAAAATGACGTTTTTAAAAGTTTTGCACAAAAGACAATGTTAATTCTTGTATATTGGTACGAGGAGGGTGTTTTGTATATTTTGACAAATTTTTTTTGCCTGTTGTATTATTGAAGTAAAAATTTGTGTTGTTTATATAAAATAAAATTCAAAATTAAAGATATTATTATATTCGGTTTTTTTTGTATAGTTATTTTGTACAAAGACGTTATGGTAAAAAGATATAAAAAATATCGCACCAAAAAGTTATATTGACGAATTGGAGAAAATTGTTTGTCAAAATAAACAAAATACAATAAACATATTTGTATATATGGATAAAAATGACAATCTACCATTGAAATTGCTCGTTCTCTATGTTATCATTATTACAGTGGTTTACGAGTGCCCGGTTCCTTGAAGGGAGAATCGGCAGTGAGCATTCGTGACTGTAAAGGCACATATGTGCGGAAAATAATCTAAAATTTCAGAAAGAGGGATCATAACAATGGTTAGTAAAACAAAGAGAGCATTGGCACTCGTTCTTACGGCTATGATGGCAGCATCTGTGCTTGCAGGCTGCGGACCGAACAACGGTGGAGGAACCCAAAATTCAGCAGGCGGCGAAAATTCTGCGGCATCCGCAGGCGGCGAAAATTCTGCGGCATCCGCAGGCGGCGAAGATTCTACGGCCTCCGGAACAGGTTCAACTGCATCACAGGCAGAGGTCAAGGATATAAACGACCCCGAAGTTAAGCAGACGATTATCAGTGCTATGGAAAAAGAGGCAGCAGATAACGGCGGTGAAATAAGTCTCGTTCTTTGGTGTTCGGGCGATGATAAGCCGTTTGAGAAAACTCTTGTAGAAGCATTCAAAGAGGAATATGCAAGCGATAAGTATGAGATCAAGGTCAAGATAGTAAACGCATACGGCGAGGATAAGGCGGGCAGTAAGGTTCTCGAGAATCCGCAGGAGGCCGGAGATGTGTTTAATATGGCTGATGACCAGCTTTCACAGCTTGTTACCGCTAATGCTATTGCTGAGGTAGGTGCACTCTTCCAGGGAAATGTTGTTGCGAACAATACAGAGGATGCGGTTAAGGTGTGCTCGGTCAACGGCAAGTCATATGCGTTCCCGAAGACATCGGATAACGGATACTTCTTGTATTATGATAAGAGAGTGTTCAAGGATGATGAGGTTGACAATTTTGACGAGATGATCAAGAAGGCTAACGAGAATGGTAAGTCGGTATACTACAATATAACAGGTCCGTGGTATATGACAGGTTTCTTCTTCACGGCAGGATGCGATATTACCTATGATGTTACAACGGATAAGCAGGTTGCAACCTTTAATACCGATCAGGGTCTTTCGGCAGGTAAGGCTATATGCCATCTTGCAGAGAGTCAGGGTAAGGGCTTTGAAGGTTCGCCCGGAACAGTAGGAGATAATGCGTTCGTTCAGCAGGGCTTCCAGGAGGGTACACTTGCGGCTGCCGTTATCGGAACATGGATGGGTCCGGTAATCAAGGAAGCTATAGGAGAAGAAAATGTTGGTGCTGCAAAGCTTCCGACAGTTCTTATGGACGGCGAACAGAAGCAGCTTGATTCTTTTGGAGGATATAAGATAGTCGGTGTAAATGCATATACAAAATACCCGATATCTTCACAGGTACTTGCTTATTACCTTACAAGCGAAGACTCACAGATTAAGCGTTATCAGGAAAGAGGTCTTATTCCTACAAATACTAAGGCTCTTGAGGACGAAAAAATAAAGAATGACCCCGCACTTAAGGCAATTGAGGCTCAGATGCCTTATGCACATCCGCAGGGAGTTTGTGTCGGCGGTACCTATTGGGCAGTTAAGCCTGAAACAATCGGCAGTGAGGCTTATGATAAGAAGGGTAAGCTTACCGATGACAGAATTAAAGAGATACTTCAGAACATTGTAACACAGCTTGAAGGTGAATAAACAACATAAATGACTCAGTACTGTTTGCTTGAGTAGTAAGTATTCAATATGAGCAGCTTGTGTAATTAAACGGGCTGCTCATATTTAAACAAATTTACGCTTGCCTTGCGGCATATAAGGCGGTGAACGGACAGACTGAGCCTGATATACGCAAAATCCCTCTTTCGGGGTTTGTGTTGCGTTCTATTAATAAGGCAAAGGAGTTGTATATGAATGGATTATCTTGATTATGTCCAGATGACCACCGGTCAGCGTTTTGTTTACAAGCTGAAGTCCTTTTTTCTCGGAATACCGAATGCGATAGTTAAGCTTGTAAGCATTATCGGACATTTCTTTGCATCCGTCTTTCGTACAATCGCCAATGGTTTCAAGGGCTACGGTTCGAGATTCAAATACGGTGACATGGGAACAAAGCTTTCCTATGTGGTGATGGGTGCCGGAAATTTTGTACATAAACAGATAGGAAAGGGTATTCTTTTCCTTGCATCGGAGATTGCTTACATAATTTTTATGTTTAGCTTTGGTGCAAAATATATTTCTAAGATTTATTGTAATGGAGTAGATATTGAAGGTCAGTTGGTAAACGGTGTTATAGGAAGCGAGGGACCGATATACGGTGCCGACACATCGGGACTCGGACTTACCGGAGGTAATGTCATTATAAACGGTGACACCTTAGACAATTCCAACAAGATACTTCTTTTCTTCGTTCTTACGGTTATGGTGACGATTGCATTTTTTGCAATATATATTGCCAACACGAAAAGTGCATATGCGGCACAGAAAGTAGTTGAGAGCGGAAAGCAACCTGTGGGAACACTTGAGGAACTCAAGTCATTTCTTGACGAGCGTTTCCATGTTACACTTATGGCGATACCGGTATTGCTTCTCCTTATATTTACGGTTCTTCCGATTATATTTACGATTTTTGTCGCATTTACCAATTACGATAAAAACCATCAGCCCCCCGGAAATCTTTACTGGTGGGTAGGATTTGAAAACTTTGCGGATGTATTCTATACAAACAAGATGAAATCGGAAACATTCGGAAAGATTCTTCTGTGGACGATTGTATGGGCAATCTTTGCAACGTTCACAAACTATATCCTTGGTATAGTTCTTGCCCTTATGATTAATAAAAAGGGCATAAAATTCAAGAGTTTCTGGAGAACGATGTTCGTTATCACGGCTGCCGTTCCTCAGTTTGTAACACTTCTTGTTATGAGAATACTTCTTGACGATAAGGGTGCAATCAATGGTATGCTCGGTACACATATTCCGTTCCTTACCGATATGAGCGGTGTATGGCCGAAGATTACGGTTATTTTGGTTAATATGTGGGTAGGTATTCCGTATACTATGCTTATTTCTTCGGGTCTTCTTATGAATATTCCCGAGGATCTTTATGAAAGTGCACGTATCGATGGTGCTAATGCTTTCCAGCAGTTCACAAAGATTACTTTCCCGTATATTTTCTTTGTAACAACCCCCTATCTTATTACAAGCTTTGTCGGTAATATCAATAACTTCAACGTTATTTACTTCCTTACTGCGGGCGGACCGAACTCGGACAGCTATTATCAGGCAGGACAGACAGACCTGCTCGTTACATGGCTGTATAAGTTGACCGTAAACAGTTCGGACTTCAACCTTGCGGCTGTTATAGGTTTGCTTGTGTTTGTGATCTGTGCAGCAGGCTCACTTATTACCTTTAATATGTCCAAGGCATCAAAGAATGAGGAGGAATTCTCATGACAAATACACAATCTTCAGCTATGAAATCGGGTTACGCTTCAAGGAGAAAGGCAGCAAACATAGTTATTTATGTTATTCTCTCTGTAATGGTAGTGATATGGTTGTTCCCTATAGTGTGGCTGCTTCTGAGATCGTTCGACAGTAAGTCCACTATTGCTCCGTCTAACCCGTTCCCTTCAGAATGGACACTCGACAACTACATTAACCTGTTTGCTGTGTGGGATCCCGAGGCAAATGCATGGGTTGAACCCGATCCGTTCTCCTACGGAAAATGGCTTCTTAATACGTTTATTGTAGCCGTTTGCTCAGCCGTAATTTCAACACTTATCATTCTTATGATAAGTTATGCGTTCTCAAGACTCCGCTTCAAGACACGTAAGACTTTCCTTAATCTGGGTCTTATCCTTGGTATGTTCCCCGGCTTCATGTCAATGGCTGCTACATACAACATTATGGAAATCTTCGGTCTGAAACAGTCGCTTGTCGGTCTTATTATAGTTTACTCGGCAGGTGCCGGTCTGGGATATCAGGTATCTAAAGGCTTCTTTGATACAATCCCGCGTTCGCTTGATGAAGCGGCAAAGATTGACGGTGCGACAAGAAATCAGATATTCTGGGTTATCATTCTTCCGCTTTCAAAGCCGATAATCGTTTACACGGCACTTACAACTTTCCTTTCGCCGTGGGCAGACTACATCTTTGTAAGCTACTTTATGAAGGCTAATCAGGATAACTATACGGTTGCCGTAGGACTTTATAATATGCTTGAACCTAACTATATCGCAACTTATTTCACAAGATTCTGTGCCGGTGCTGTTCTTATCGCAATACCGATTACAATTCTGTTTGTAATAATGCAGAGGTTCTATGTTGCCGGTGTTACCGGTGGTGCCGTTAAAGGCTGATTTATTAAATCAATTGAGCAGGGATGCTTTAGCCTCCCTGCTTGATTTGCATAGAGGAGAAAAATTTATGTTTAAAAAGAAAATTATTTCACTTTTACTTGCCGCAGGTATGATGTCGGCTTTTGTATTTAGCGGATGCTCCGGAAACAACAATGATACACAATCGGATATTGCTTCTTCCACTGACGGTTCGGCTGCATCCGCAGGCACAACACCGCTTCCCGAAGACGGCGGTTTTAAAACCGTATCTTATGAGGCTTCAAAGGATAAATACAGAACATTCTATGAGATTTTTCCGTATGCCTTTTATGACTCGGATGATGACGGTATCGGTGACCTTAACGGTATTACGTCAAAGCTTGATTATCTTAATGACGGTGATACATCAACAACGGATGATCTCGGAATTGAGGGTATATGGCTTATGCCTATTATGCCTTCACCGTCATATCATAAGTATAATGTTTCCGATTATAAGAATATAGATCCGGCATATGGTACGCTTGATGATTTTAAAAAGCTGGTTGACGAATCACATAAGCGTAATATCAATGTCATTATTGACTTTGTTATTAATCATTCGTCAAGACAGCATGAGTGGTATCAGAATGCCCTAAAGGAGCTTAAAGAGGGGAAAACCGACGGTTACGCCCAATATTATCACTTCAAGGAGAATAACAATCAGGCAGGATGGCAGAAAGCCGGTGTCGGAGATTGGTATTATGAATGTCAGTTTGACAGCGATATGCCCGACCTTAATCTTACTAATGAAAAGCTCAGGGATGAAATTAAGGATATTGTTAAATTCTGGCTTGATATGGGTGTAGACGGTTTCAGATTGGATGCTGTTCTTTGGTATGAAAGCACGGGCAATGATGATTCCGTAGCGGATCTGAAATGGCTGTATGATTATGCAAAGTCCGTTAAGGATGATGTATACATGGTAGGAGAGTGCTGGGACGGAGCCGGAGTTATTTCCGATTTCTACAAATCGGGTGTTGACAGCTTCTTTGATTTTGCCGCACAGGGACCGAGCGGAAGAGTGAATGATGCGGTTCGCTCGGAGGATGCACAGGGCTATGTGAAATCTCTTATTAACTATGAGAATATGATAAAGAAAAATAATGAAAATGCTATTAATGCACCCTTCATATCAAATCATGATACAACCAGGAGTGCAAGCTTTATTATGAAGAAAACAAATCAGAAGATGGCGGCTGCAATGTATATTCTTTCGCCGGGCAATGCATTTATCTACTACGGTGAGGAAATCGGAATGACCGGCGGTTCGGAAAGTGATCCCGATAAGCGTACAGGTATGTATTGGTCGGAAACGGATACGAAGGGTTATGTCGAGCAGGTTCCGGGAGCTAAAAATAAAAATGTCCCGGATGACGCCGTTGACGAACAGCTTAAGGACGAAAAATCACTTCTGAGTTTTTATAAGCGTGTCATTGCACTGAAAAATCAGAATCCCGAAATTGCAAGAGGGGATCTGACTGCATTTAATACCGAAGATAAAGCGGTTGCCGGTTATGTATGTGATGATGATGGTTCTAAGGTTCTTGTTATATTTAATGCCGGAGAAAAGGGAAAAACAATAACTGTTCCTGAGGATACCTTCAAAGTAAATGAGGTACGCGGTTATGTAATTGCAGCAAGCGAGGAAGATAATGCCGGAGGAGGAGTCGCTGCTCTTGATGAACTCCTTGGCGGGGGAAGCTCCGAGGAAAGCACCGAAGAGGAAGACGAAATTACCGAATTCAGCGTAAGCGGTCAGGAAATTACACTGCCGGCATACAGTGCAATAGTGCTTAAGTAATAGGACAGTTGAATTATATGTACTGCTCCTTTTTCCGAATTGTATTTTAAATTTGCATGAGGTTATCAGATAAGCTGTCCGGGCTTAGCTGATAACCCTTTATTTTTCGGGTATTGAAAAATATACAGATGCATGATATATTATAACTAATGACTGCCGACGGAGGGATAAAAGTGAATGAACAAAAAGTCAGGCTCAGTGATATTGCAGATGAATTGGGACTGAGTACGGCAACAGTGTCCTATGTACTTCACGGTAAGACGAATATGGTATCGGAGCGTACCGCAAGCAGAGTGCGTGAGGTGCTTGAGAAGAAGGGGTACCTTCCAAGGGCGGCGGAGGTTTTGCTCGGAGAGAATCCTTCAAAAATAATAGGTGTCGTTGTCAATGACCACGAAAAATACGAAAAACATATTCTTGAGGATGCGTTCATTGCTTCCGCACTCAACTCCCTTTCCTCCGAAACTTCAAAAAGAGGATTGCAGCTTATGGTTAAGCCCGTTAAATCGCTTGATGAAATTGTAAGCTTTTCTACTATGTGGAATCTGGAGGGTCTTGTACTTATCGGATTTTGCAACACAGATTACAGTAAGCTCCGAAGTCAAATGCGTATTCCGTTTGCCGTATATGACAGCTGCGGAGTTACTGCGGAACGTACCTGTTCAATAAATATTGATGACAGGCAGGGCGGCTTTCAGGTGGGGGAGTATTTCCGTCGGTGCGGACACCGCCGTGTTTTATGCATTTCGGATAATGATGTCAATATGGATAAGGAAAGGCTGGACGGTTTTCGGGAAGGCTTCGGATATGGCGGTTCGGATTTTATGCTTATCCCTATGATAAAAAATGACAGAATGAAGTTTTACAATAATAATTTAAAGTTGCTCGAAAATTATACCGCAATTTTTGCAGTATCGGATTTTTATGCGGTTGATCTTATACATTTTCTTGACAGTCACGGTATTTCGGTTCCGCAAAAAATATCGGTTGCCGGCTTTGATGATACCCCGCTTTGCGGTATGGTATTCCCATCACTTACCTCAGTTAGGCAGGATACGGCAAAAAGAGCGGAATGTGCTTTGGAGTCCTTGCGGCGGCTCCGTGACGGAGAGGAGATTGAATCAACAATTACTCTCCCCACAAAGCTGATTATCCGTGAGAGTACACGCAGTCTATGATTTTCTACAAAAATATACACTTTATTTTGGTATAACTTATGTATTTAAGTTTTGCATTAACACCCCTGTTGTCCTATAATGGAACTGACAGGGGTGTGGTATTTATGAAAAAAACATCATTCTTTTATTCGGTCTGTATTCTTGCTATTCCCGTTGCTCTTCAATCAATGCTTCAGGCATCATTCGGTGTTGTTGATCAGATTATGATTGGTCAGCTCGGAAGTGTTGATGTTACGGCTGTCGGACTTGCCGGAAAATTTACGGGAATATTTAATGTAATGGTTTCAGCGGTAAGTGCGGTTGCAGGAATAATGATTTCTCAGTATATGGGACAGAAAAACCGTGCGGAGATAAAAAGGAGTCTTACTGTCAATCTTATCCTTGCTCTCGGTGTCGCTTTTATTTTTACCGTACTTTGTGCCGTTTTGCCAAAGCAGATTATGAATCTTTATACAGAGGACGAAGCGGTTGTTGACGCTGCGGGAGGATATCTTTTTATAACCGCCCTGGGTTTTCTTGCTGCGTCAGGGTCAACGATACTTTCGACAATGCTCCGATGTATGGAAAAAGCATCATTGCCGCTTTATGCCGGAATTGTTGCCGCGGCTGTAAATACAGGGCTGAATTATGTACTTATATTCGGTAAATTCGGATTCCCCGAATGTGGCATAACAGGTGCGGCGGTTGCTACGCTGATTTCTCAGGCAGTAAATTTTATACTTATATTTATCATGTATATCAGATACGGAAAAGTGACAGCGGATGAGCCTGATGAGGTCAGAGGCATGGGAAAATTTAACTATAAGCAATATTTAACCATGCTTATGCCTATTCTGATTTGCGAATTTATGTGGAGTGTAGGCGAAAATGTTTACGCAGGAATATACGGACATCTGGGTACCGATGCCTGTGCAGCTATGACACTTACAAATCCCATTCAGTCTTTGACAATCGGTGCCTTAAGCGGCTTTAGTCAGGCAGCAGGCATTATAATAGGTAAAAGACTCGGTGACGGAGAATTTGACAGGGCATATATCGCCTCCAAAAAACTGATTTTGTATGGTGCGGTCGGCTCGCTTATTTTCTCGGTTATTATCGTGTTTATAATGCCTTATTATGTTAAAATCTATAACGTGGATGAAAATGTCCGTCAGATTACGGTTCAGATACTGACAGCCTATGCATTGGTTGTGCCGTTCAAGGTTCTTAACATGATTGTCGGCGGCGGTATTTTGCGGAGCGGCGGAAAAACCAAATATATTATGGTTATAGATATAATCGGAACATGGATTTTCGGTGTACCGCTTGGTTTACTTTCAGCCTTCGTCTTTTGCTTATCTATCCCGTATGTTTATTTTATACTTTCACTTGAGGAATGTGTACGCTTGGGGATTTCTCTTATAGTCTTGCACAGAAGAAACTGGATGAATACGCTTAAGACTTAATTAAAAAAAATAGCCTTCTATTGTGCAAATTATTGCATAGAAGGCTGTTTTTTTGTAAATTTGTTATAGTTTTTTGTAAATTTGTTGTATTTATAATATGTATATGTTATAATTGTACTATAAAAATATAGGGAGAGGTTCTTATGAAATTTGAACATTTTTTTGGGACGGATATTTGTAATAGTGCTGATGAGATTGAGGAAATTCTGTGTAAGCAGAACGAGAATAAGGTGAATGAATTTTGGATAAGCAATGAAACGGCATTTCCCTTTATGGGTGTTCTTACTAATTCGTCATATGCTTATGTGCATTTTTTTGATGAAGAGGGTAGTCCCGGATTCAGAGGATTGGCTGATGAGGATTTGGGTCTTGATGAAGATGAATTGCCAACCTTTTACTCAAGTAACGGTGAAATTATGTCCGTTGAAATTGAATGTATTGTCAGTCTGAATAAGGCAGTTGAGGTTGTCAGGGAATTTTTTGAAACAGGCTCTATGCCTACGAGTATTGAGTGGGACGAGCTGTGAATATGTGTACAGATTTTGAAGAGGGTAACTTATGGGTAAGATATTTTCAGATATGGTCGGAGATTCACTGATGAAAATATGTTAAGTTATGAACCGGTAAAATAATGCACGGATATATTGCTTTTGTGCAAACGGAAGATTTCAGACAGTCTGAGTCTATTGACTATGTACCCTTTGTGCTTTTGTGCTGCTTAAGGGTTAGTACAATCAGCCTTTTTTCTGATTTCTTCTACCAATTTATATATCGTTGTGCAAGGACACATAGCAGAGGGTTTGTCTATGCCATCTTTTAAGTATTGTTCGTGACGTTTTTGTGCAATATTGATTGCAAGTGTTTCATCCCCGTAACGGGTCAATAAATCATAAATTTTACTGCTTGATTTTTTATATTCTTGACCGGTTTTATGCTTAAATGTATTGCCGTACTTTTCACAACAACTGACCGAATCCTGATAGTTGTGCATTTTACCGAAATAGGCATCAAACCAGATTTCTATACATGGGTTCGACCACCCGACATTGATTTCCTCCTGCTTTGCATTTTCTATGATGTCATTAAAATTTACTACCTGATCTCTGTCGAATATGATCCATGGCTGCCTGTACTGGGGATCGGCAGCCCACTGTTTCTTACAGGCTTCCACCAGCTTATCTGTTTTTGACTTTAATACCCTGATAACAATACGTCCGCACAGCTCGGCCGGCAAAGAGTTCTTAAGACCATTCATATAATTTTCTTCGGTTTCCTTTGTGTCCGTGAAGATAATATAATAGCCTAAATCGGGGATTCTCTTTTGAAAATCTTCCCTTGCTTTTCTTCTTCCCGTTCTGTTACTTTTTGCCATATCTACTCCTCCTTAAACATATCGAAATTGTTTAATTTGGGAATGGCTCCGTATTTTCCAAGTAAATAGTTTTTTGCATAATTTACGTCCTTACGGATTTTGACTCCCTCCTCGTCTACAAAGTCTGCAAGAGAATATAGAGAAGACACACCATCATTGTTTTTTTCTGTGAACCATATCTCGTCACGACGAAGCAGATTGTTAGAAAGCTGCCAAGAATCATGGGTTGTGAAAATTAGCTGTGCATGGTGCGGATTGCTTTTTGGATTTAAAAAGGTAATCAGAAAATTTCTTACCAATAACGGATGCAGTCGAGCATTCAATTCGTCAACAAATAACACACCTCCGTTTGTCAGGGTATCGTGTAATGCAGGATACAAAGCAAACATTTTGAGCGTTCCATCAGATTCCTCTTTCAACGGAATCTTCGCTGTACCGCCGTTTACCATTCGATGGATTGTGTTAATATCTACCCTCTTATGCTCCTCATCTTCTGCTTTTATTACTTTAACATCAAAACCTATTATTGATGGGTCAAAGGTAGAAAAGTATGCAACAACACGATCCTGAACAGTCTTATCCTCTGCAAATCCATCGGGGATGAATGAAGAAAGAAACATATTCTCATAGGGGTTTCCGAAGTTAGTAATATTTGTATTGTAGAACCAATCGCTTACAATTTTTAATTTATTAATTTTTAATATTGCACCCAATGATACTATAAGGGCTTCGTTGCTTAAGGATATTTGTATGAGTTCCCGACTTTTGGCGGGAAGACCGGATAAATCAAGATTATCTCTGTCACGATAGAAAATAGTTTTATATTCACGGGCTGTTTTTGCCTTTGTATTGAGCCATTCTTCGATTATTCCATCTTTATTTATAGTGAACCCGTAATTATAAGATTTATAACTGTTTACCCTCGTATCTATAAAATAAACCTCGAATGAAGATTCAGCATCTTTGCTGGCGGAGTCAAATAAAAATGGAGTGTGTTTTAATTTTTGTATTTTTGTTTTTTTGCTATGCGGATCATTAACATATGCGAAGGAATCAAGAACATATGTCATCATATATCGAAATGCTTCTATTACGTTTGATTTCCCGCTTGCATTTGAACCAAAAATAGCTGCTGTGGGCAAAAGCCTTTCATCACCGACATTTACTACGTGATTTGAATATTCGGTAATTTTTGTTGCAGACATATCCAGGATGGTGTCATCCCTGAACGACTTGTAGTTTTTAAAACTAAACTGTATTAACATGATAACGCTCCTCCTAATAATATTATAGCCCAAAATCAGAAAAAATCAACACGATTTAGAGGTTTTTTCTCAATTACCTGTTGATTTTTGAAAAAATAAAATTACCGTATCAATTTATTATCGCTAAGTTTTCCGGAATTTCTCCTATATCCGAATCATACAGATTTGACTGCTTTTCGATCTCTGTCGGACATAAGGATTTTCCGTAATTTATGAGGGCATTTCGGGATAGGCTCCGGTGGAATATGCATATCCCTCTGCTTTTTGTGTCATTGTGATATTATATGTTTGACTCGTGTTGTTGCCTCCGTCCTTTGTTTGCTCTCCTAACATTGTACAACAGACACCAATGTGAGTTTATATTTTTTTGTATTTTTCGGTCATTTTATTATACAACTTGTCTTGTTTCTACAGGGGGAATGTGTCATTTATGCATATCCGTATTTCTTCCCATTTGCGGAAAAACAGAATATTGACAGAACAAGGGACAGACCCTCCGCAAATACTATGGAAAGCCATATTCCGTCGATACCAAGTAAAACAGGCAGACAGAGAACACATACGATTTGCAGAACAAGAGTTCTCGCAAAAGAAATAAGTGCGGAAATAAGACCGTTATTAAGAGCCGTGAAGAAAGCGGAGGCAAATATATTGAAGCCCGCAAGCAGGTAAGAAACGGAATATATCATAAAACCTCTTTGTGTCAGGGCGAAAAGTTCCGCATCATAGCCTACAAAAATTGCCGAAAGAGGATAGGACAAAAGTTCAGCGGATATCGTCAGTATAATTGAAGTTATTCCGATAAGACGCAGACTTTTACCGTAAACGTTCTTAAGCTCCGATCTGTTTCCGGCACCGTAATGATATCCTGTTATGGGTGCACTTCCTACTGCGAATCCTAAAAATACCGATATGAAAACAAATGCTGTATACATGATTACTCCGTATGCTGCTACTCCGTTCTGACCTGCCGTTTCCATAAGTCTGTTGTTGTAAAGCATATTAACAACCGATAATGAAACATTTGTCATAAATTCGGATGAGCCGTTTGTAAAGGTTTTTATTATGGCCCTTATATCAAAAGATGCTTTTCCTAATCTGAGTTTTGTTTTATTAGGGAGTATAAAAAATATCAGTGGTGTTATTCCTCCGACAAACTGACTTATCCCTGTTGCAAGTGCCGCTCCGCTTACGCCCCATTTAAGTACGGCGACAAACAGTGCGTCCAGTACTATGTTCGTGACTCCTGCGGCAACTGTTATAACAAGACCGAGTGTCGGTCGTTCGGCTGTCACAAGAAAGCTCTGAAATACACTTTGCAGCATGAACGGTATAAGTGCAATCATAATTATTCTTCCGTATTCTACACATAATGGAAGCATTTCACTGTCCGCACCAAGGGCTAAAGCCGCATCCTTGAGAAATATTATGCCGAGGACGGTAAATAATAATCCGATACCTATCATAACATATATAATAAGAGAAAAAATATTTCTCGCCTTTTCGTCTTTGCCCTCACCTAATGTTTTGGCAACGAGGGCACTTCCTCCTGTACCTGCCATAAAGCCTACCGCACTGAATATCATAAGAAACGGCATTATGAAATTTACGGATGTAAACTCCGTTTGTCCTATAAAATTTGATATGAATAATCCGTCTACAACTCCGTATATGGATGTGAATATCATCATTATTATCGAGGGTATTGTAAATTTTATAATTTTTTTGTATGTAAAGCTGTCCGAAAGCTGTATTTTCATTTTTATGACCATTCCTTTTATATAATTATACCATCGTACCATTCTACACATTTTTACGTAAAAATGCAACCCGTAATCTGTTGACCACGGGCTGCATTATTTATTTATCTGCCTTCAGGCAAATTTCCGGCTTGTATCCCAAAGGATAATTACATACTTCTTTCGTATGCCTCGATCATCTTTTTAACCATCTGACCGCCCACGGAACCTGCTTCACGAGATGTGAGGTCACCGTTATAACCCTGCTTGAGGTTTACGCCTACTTCGTTAGCACATTCCATCTTGAACTGCTCCATAGCCTGCTTAGCTTCAGGTACGTTGAGTGAGTTGTTAGAATTGTTAGCCATAATTGTTTCTCCTTTTGTTGTTACGTTTATTATTTAAACAGGCGACAAATTTACCGTAAATAATCTGCGGTGCGGTATTAATATATTAATTAAATTTCGCACCGCATATAAGTACAAAATCAATTATATATAATACCTGAAAAATTGCGGACATATCCGCTCTTTGCCGCCTGTGTTAATATTATTATCATATTTTTATTTAATATTACAGGTTTTCTATGGTAAATAATACTATATACAAACGGAAGAAAATATTTTTATCTGTCGGAATATAAAATCAATTATTTTATATATTATAATGAAAAATTAATATATAATTTTAAGAAATTTAATATAAATATACAAAAAATTAACTTAAAATTCTTGACATTTTGGTGTTTTAGTTGTTTAATTATATCAGAGGAAGTTTACCCCGGAAAGTAAATAACCTCTCCGTTTGAAAAGATGAACTATCCGTAAGTAATAATCAAGGTATGGCATTGGTGAAAATAAGTCTGAATATATTGCAGTGAATTTTATATTTCTTGGTATTGCGGTTTGTCAGGGAATGGTTATGTGATACTATTGCCTGTTGTTGAGGGTGTGGAAGTTCCGAATGTTGTGTATGAGGTATTTAAAAACAGAATAGGGATATTTTCAGCTTTGGTGACTGATAGTGTTATGTTAAACTGTGTATCTGTATTTATTTACACTGTGAAAGACTTTTTGATGTTATTGTACTTTGGATATGTATGGAATAGTGACCGGAGGTGATGTTTATGAAGGTTATAAAAGGTATCGGTGTTTCAAACGGAATAGCTATAGGAAAGCTCCGTTTCTATGAGTATACATTAGGGGATATTGAAGAATATAAAGTAGATGATATAAATGCAGAGATGCAGAGATATCATAAGAGTATGTTTACGGCAAAAAACTGCCTTGAAAGTCTGTATGAAAACGCCTGTCTGAAGGTTACCGGAGATGAAGCGGTGCTTTTTAAAACCCACCTTTTGGTGCTTGAGGACTCTAAACTTATAAAGCTTGTGGAAACGGAAATAAATAGGGGAAGGAATGCTGAAGCTGCGGTTTATGAGGCTTTCAATGATCTTGCAAATGTTTTTAAAAACCTTGATGATGAGTATTTCAGTGCACGATATAATGATATTCTCGATGTTGCACATATTCTTATCGGAATTTTGCAGGATACATATGTGTGCAGAATAGATATAAGTGAGGATGAACCCGTTATCATAGCGGCAAAGAATCTTTTCCCGAGTGATACTATTTCATTTGACAGAAATAAACTTCTCGGATTTATAACGAATGAAAGCTCATATAACTCTCATACGTCAATTCTTGCGAGAACTATGGGCATACCGTCTGTTATCCGTATTGACGAGCCGCTTGAACAATATAACAATGCAACTGTCATCGTTGACGGACAGTTGGGAAGAATTATTATTGATCCCGATACAAATACTCTTGCACTTTATAAAGCAAAATCCGAACGCTACAAAAAGCAGCAAATAAGATTAAAAAATCAGATCGGTCGTCCTTCTCAGACAAAAAATAAACAAAATGTCCGGCTCTCTGCCGATATCAGCAGTCTTGATGATATATCAAAGGCACTTAATAATGATGCCGACGGTGTAGGTATTTTCAGAAGTGAAGCTCTTTTTACCAACAGAGGTAAGGCTCCGGACGAGGCGGAACAGATCCGTACTTATGGGACACTTCTTAAGGCATTCGGGAAAAAGGGTGTTGTCATAAGCACGGTAAACGGAAGTTCTGAATTGGGGATGGATTATCTTGATATCCCACAGGAGAAAAATCCGGCACTCGGGTTCAGCGGCATACGAATTTCTCTTGAAAATTCCGATTTTTTCCGCACTCAGCTGCGTGCCCTTTATCGTGCTTCAGCATATGGCAAGCTTTCCATACTTCTGCCAATGGTCAGCAGTATTGAGGAAATTGATTATGTTAAGCGGGAAATCAAAGAAATTAAAAATGAATTAAGGCTTCAGGGCGAAAGCTTCAGTGATGATATAAAACTGGGACTTATGGTAGAAACTCCTGCCGCAGCTATTTTGTCCGATGAATTATCCAGCCAGGTTGATTTTGTCAATATTGGGACGGATAACCTTACTCAGTATACCCTCGCAATGGATAAGGATAATAAAAAGCTTGTAGATTTTTACCGTCCGTATCATCCCGCTATAAAAAAGCTTATCAGGATAACAATAGACAATGCACATAAAAACGGTAAGCCTGTAGCATTGAGCGGTCATTATGCTTCCGATACTGCAATAACAAAGGTATTACTTGCACTTAAGGCTGATGAATTGGTTGTAGCACCGTCGGATATACTTAAGGTCAAAGCGGCTGTACGTGAGACCGATACAAGCCATCCGGAGGAAATATTGAAAAATATTTTTTGACATATAACAATCTCAGGTTGTCTGTTATACAGATTTTGAATTGAATTAATACATAGTACACATATCCCATGGAATAGCTGCGGTCGGATATGTGTACTTTTTGTATACGTAATCTGTGGTTATGATGTGATATTCAACAAATGTGCTATTCCGGGAATACTTTCTCCCTGCTGACTTGAGGTAGGCGACATAAGGGCACCGGTGGCAATGAAAAGTATATTGTTGAGCTTCTTTTCGTCAAGCTGCTTTGCTATATATGAGCAGAATACAGAGCCGCAGCAGCCGCAGCCCGAACCGCCCCCATGAACATCCTGCCCCTTTCTGTCGTATATCAGTTTTCCGCAGTCGTTATGATTTTTTGATATATCTATTCCCTCACGGCTCAAAAGCTCAATGAGCAGTTCGGAACCGATATAGCCGAGATCACCTGTCAAAATAAGGTCGTAATCTGATGCCTTTGTATTTGTGTCCTTCAGGTAATTCATTATTGTATCGGCGGCCGCGGGAGCCATTGCTGCTCCCATATTATTTGCATCCTTGATTTTATAATCAATTATCTTTCCGATAGTTACTGCCTTTATCGGCTTGCCGTTTCCGCTGTCATCAATGATTGCGGCTCCGGCTCCGGTTACCGTCCACTGTGCGGTCGGGGTACGCTGTCCTCCGTATTCTATCGGAAAGCGGAACTGTCTTTCAGCCGAGCAGAAATGTGATGATGTAACAGCCATCGCTTTGCGGCAGGCTCCGCTGTCACATAAAAGTGAGGCAAGCATCATTGTCTGTGCCATTGTCGAGCAGGCACCGTATTGACCGATATACGGTATCCCGAGCGAACGCAGACCGAACACTGAGGAAATACACTGATTAAGAAGATCGCCTGCAAGAATTATATCTATATCCCCGGCACTTAGCTTTACCTTGTCAAGTGCAAGCTGTGCGGCATTTTTTTGAAGTCGGCTTTCCGCCTTTTCCCATGTGCTTTGCCCTAACATATCATCTGTATAGGTCGTATCAAAGTATTCACCGAGCGGTCCCTCGCCTTCCTTGTGTCCTGCAATTCCTGCCGAACTGATTATACCTATTCCGTCTGAGATTTTTATTGTTCTGTTACCTATTCTTTCGGACATAATTTTACCTCCATAATTAATTCTGATTTATTATTTGCAATATTTTGGTGATAATACCAAATTGAAAATAAAAAATTATAAATTCCGTGGTCTGCAAATTTATATATATTGCGGGCATAAAAAGCCGGCAGTCGGAATATTATGAGGCAAAGTGCGGAGACGGGGAACGATTTAAACTTATAAAATTCGGGGACAGTTTGCAATATTGCTTTAGTTTTGTGTTGTTTTCTCGAAAATTTATGGTATAATTTATTATAGGGTCGTGTTTACGGAAAAATAATGGATGGGAGGTACAGACAATGGGAATATATCTTAATCCGGGAAATGAAAGATTTTCGCAGGCACTTAATTCGGATATTTATGTTGATAAGTCTATGCTTATTTCCGTTACAAACAAAAAACTTAATACGGAACAGAAATATATATGTGTCAGCCGCCCCAGACGTTTCGGTAAATCAATGAACCTCGGTATGCTTGCCGCATATTACAGCAGAGGGTGCGACAGCAAAAATATGTTTGACACACTTTCTGTAGCAAAAGATGAAAGCTATCTGAAATATTTGAATAAATACAATGTTATTTATATCAATATGCAGGATTTTCTAAGCGGCAGTAAAAATGTCGATGATATGCTGTCGCTGATAAAGAGGTTTATTCTTAAGGATTTCAGTAAGGTTTACAGTGATGCGGAATGGGATCCGGATATAAATTTGTCGTTTAATTTTGAAGAATTTTATGATAGAAGCGGAATACCGTTTGTTGTACTTATAGACGAATGGGATTGTGTCATGCGTGAACATATGAAGGATAAGGAAGCACTGAAAGCTTATCTTGACTTTCTGCGGAGCTGGTTAAAGGACAAGAGTTATGTTGCCCTTACGTATATGACAGGTATATTGCCGATAAAAAAGTACGGCACACATTCGGCACTCAATATGTTTGATGAATATTCTATGATTGATTCCAAAGGACTTGAAAAAAATATCGGATTTACAAGTGATGAGGTTTCTGACCTTTGTAAAAAATATGAGATAAACTCCGAAAAAATGAAACTATGGTATGACGGGTACCGACTTAACGGGATTGAATTGTATTGCCCGCGTTCGGTCGTAAAAGCTGTTTCTTCAGAATCGTTTGGCGGCTACTGGACAGAAACGGAAACGTATGAAGCGTTGGCGAAATACATTGCCATGAATTTTGACGGCTTGCACGATACGATAGAAAAACTGCTCGCACAGCAGCCGCAGCCTGTTAATACACGAACTTTTACCAATGATATGATAACGTTTGCAAATAAAGATGATATTCTTACTTTGCTTATACATTTAGGCTATCTCGGATATGATGCGGAAAATAAGACCGTGTATATCCCGAATAAGGAAATAGCCGATGAATTTGTAGTAAGTATGCAGGCAACGGGACTTTGGAAAGAAACCATAGATACGGTTATGAAGTCAAGAAAACTTCTTGAAGATACATTGAAGTGCAACAGCGAAGCGGTGGGAGAGGCAATTGAAAAAGTACATGAAAGAAATTCCTCCGTTATAAACTACAATAATGAGCAGTCACTGCGTTTTATAATACTTATTGCCTATTACTATGCAAAGGAGCATTATGATATTGTACAGGAAATGCCGTCCGGAAAGGGATTTGCGGATATAATGTTCATTCCGAAGCCGAAAACCGATATACAGGCATATCCTCCTATGGTGGTTGAGTTGAAATGGAATAATTCGGCAGAAGCGGCAATAAGTCAAATCAGGAATAAAAACTATCCTGCCGCACTTGAAAGCTTTGACAGGGTATTATTGGTCGGTATCGGTTATGAGAAAGAAGGAAAGAAACATCAGTGTATAATTGAGGAGTATAAAATAACCGTTTTTTAGAGATTTACCTAAAAGTGGAGGAGGGACAGACAGTGGGAATATATCTTAACCCGGGCAATGAAAGATTTTTTCAGGCACTTAATTCGGATATTTATGTTGATAAGTCTATGCTTATTTCCGTTACAAATAAAAAGATTAATACAGAACAAAAATATATATGTGTCAGCCGCCCAAGACGTTTCGGTAAATCAATGAACCTCGGTATGCTTGCCGCATATTACAGCAGAGGGTGCGACAGCAAAAATATGTTTGACACACTTTCTGTAGCAAAAGATGAAAGCTATCTGAAATATTTGAATAAATACAATGTTATTTATATCAATATGCAGGATTTTCTAAGCGGCAGTAAAAATGTCGATGATATGCTGTCGCTGATAAAGAGGTTTATTCTTAAGGATTTCAGTAAGGTTTACAGTGATGCGGAATGGGATCCGGATATAAATTTGTCGTTTAATTTTGAAGAATTTTATGATAGAAGCGGAATACCGTTTGTTGTACTTATAGACGAATGGGATTGTGTCATGCGTGAACATATGAAGGATAAGGAAGCACTGAAAGCTTATCTTGACTTTCTGCGGAGCTGGTTAAAGGACAAGAGCTATGTCGCTCTTACATATATGACAGGTATATTGCCGATTAAAAAGTACGGCACGCATTCGGCACTCAATATGTTCAGAGAATACTCAATGATTAAATATACCGAATTGAACGGGTATATTGGTTTTACAAATGAAGAAGTGGAAATGCTCTGTCGGAAATATGACATGGATTTTGAAGATATGAAGTTGTGGTATGACGGTTACAGGTTAGGCGATACTGAAATATATTGTCCTAATTCCGTTATATGTGCCATTTCCGAACGAAGATTTGACGATTATTGGGTGGAAACGGAAACATATGAAGCTCTTGCCCAATATATTGCCATGAATTTTGACGG
>CANQAJ010000028.1 GCA_947589365.1 uncultured Clostridia bacterium
GTAAGAGTAAATGAACAACATAACGCAATAACTACCTTCATAACATCAGGCTTTTCGGTTATCTTCAATTTTTCATAACTGTATATAACATATATCGGTACATCAGTATATGAACCGTCTGCATTTGAAGTTACACCAATAAACTTCATATTCTCAAACTGTTCCCTTTCGGTCTGATATTCGTTCCCCTCTCTGCCGTTAAGCACGGAAGAAGCAAGTAATTTTCCGTTTTCGTCAAGATAAATTACATTTACCTCACCCTTATGCTCAACATTACCGTTCTCTATCCATACCTCACGTCCAACGGAATATACTGTCGGATCTGCATTCTTACCCTTAGAATCACTGAATTTCGCTTTCAGCCCTCCAACATTCCCCTTGTCCTTGATAGTAATGCTGTACCAACCGCTTCCAAGCTCACTGTCGGGCTTCATCTTGCTGCCCGGTGCCTTGTCTGTATATGCCTCCTCACCGTCATCTGTTTCCGCATATACGTATACACACACACCGTCCCTGTCAGAATCATCAAAATAATGTATTACAAGATTCTCGCTTTCAAGATTCTCATAATAATAGGTGACAGTGATATCATCATCCTCCGCCGTTCCGAACGAGTTGGCAGGGAATCTGTCCACTTTAAGCTTCATGCCGTCTATTACCTTTATCGGTGCATTATATTGACTGCCCTCTCTGATGCTCTGAGTATAGCTCAAAGCAGCTTCAACATCCCCGGTCTGGAGTAACTCACTTCCCTCTTTCATATAATTAACAGTGAGCGTTACTATATTGCCGTCAAACTTATTATAATTATAGGTGACAGTTTTGGGCTGCTTTGTAAAATATCCCATTTCCTCACCGTCAACACCTATGTAATCATATTCAACATCATAAAATTCACTTCTTGTAACGGTATAACCTTCACCCTCGGCTCCCTTGAGAACCTGCTTTTTTATAACATCACCGCTTTTGCTATCCTTATATTCCACATTAATCACACATTTATCGGATTTAAGAGCAAGCTTGTCAAAACTTTCCTTATCGGCAAGAATAAGAGCGGATTTCGGCTCGATGGTTATTTTATTTCCGTCAATTACTCCTATTCCATCAAGTCCCGCCTGACCCTTGTCTGCAACTATTTCCCATTTTTTCGGCAGTGCGGAATTTCCGTTCTGTTTAAGCGTAACCTCCGCCTCTTCATCGGTAGCATTAAACAATACGGCAACATAGCTCCATTCTTTGTCTTTAGTTAAGGAATTTTCCAGTGTATATGCAACAACACCACTGCTGCTGTCCGAAAAAGCAATCTTCTTTGCGGAATCGGTTGTTGCATCTCTGAACGGTTTAAAATTTCTTCTTATCTCAATAAGTCCCTGATAATAAGAATCGAGATCCGCAAATTTTATAAGGTTATTCCAGTCAAGCTGATTTATCTTATCCGAAGAAATATAGCTGTTTTCGTCACCCAGCTTTGTCCTTGCGAACTCCTCTCCCGCCTGCATGAATACAGTACCCTGTGACGTAAGCGTCAAAGCAGCCACAAGTTTATTCATATCAACTAAGGACTCGTCTCTTTCGTCAAAGCTTTCGTCATTTTTCGTTGAGGCAACCAACTTATCATAAAGAGTATAATTATCATGTGCCGACACATACATAACGGACTGCGACGGCTGCTTAAGAAAAGCCGCTGCATCTATGGTATTTGCCGTAATACAGCCTTTCAGAGTTTCGGTTCCGCTTCCGTTCTGAACAAAACCCGGCTCCTGAACATTGAATACATGACCTTTCACCACATCACGGTAAGCGTCATTGAATACCCCTATTCTGTCACTGAGAAGCTTTGCATTATCCTTAACGGCTGTTTTTTCCTTCGTGGCAAGCGTGGATGCCGTCCAAGGCTCACCATACATCATTATCTTCTTTCCGTTTTTTACATTCTTATCCAGAGCCTCACGGATAAGATTCATTGTTTCGACATCATGCACACCCATAAGATCAAAACGGAAACCGTCTATATGATATTCATTTGTCCAATAAAGAATGGAATCTATCATATATTTTCTGAACATCAGATGCTCACTTGCAGTCTCATTTCCGCAGCCGGAGCCGTCCGAAAAACTTCCGTCATCATTAAGTCGGTAGTAATAGCCGGGAACGGTATTTTCAAAGCAACCGCCCTTCGCCGTATAGGTGTGATTATACACAACATCCATAATTACGCCTATATCCGCATCATGAAGAGCCTTAATCATCTGCTTAAATTCCTTAATACGTACATTTCCGTCATAAGGATTTGTAGAATACGAGCCTTCCGGAACATTATAGTTTTTCGGATCATAGCCCCAGTTATATTCTTCCGAATCACTCTTTGTTTCGTCAACCGTTGCATAATCATACACAGGCATAAGCTGAACGTGTGTTACGCCCAATTTCTTCAGATAATCAACACAGGTGGGAACGTCCCCCTTATCACCGACAGTAGTACCCTTTTCGGTAAAAGCAAGATATTTTCCCTTGTATTTCAGAGAAACACCGGATATTTCACTTTTTGAAAAATCACGTACATGAACCTCCCACACGATTGCATCTGTCGGATCATCACACAAAACGTGGCTATCCTTATCCCATCCCTCCGGATCGGTCGAATCAAGATCAACAATCATGCTGCGGTTACCGTTTACACCGACAGCCTTTGAATATACATCGGCTGTCTCCGTTGTAACTCCGTCGTTTGTCACAAGATATGTATAATACAGATTTTTCTTATCTCCCTTAAGAGTAAGGCTCCATACACCGTTCTTACCCTTTTTCATAACGTTCATGGAGATCTCCTGTGCTCCGTCCTCTTCGGAACTGCCTGTTGCATATAGCTTTACGGCAACTCTTTCCGCTGTCGGAGCCCATACCTTAAAGGTAGTTGCTGTTTTTTTATAGACTGCTCCCAGATCATTTCCGTCATAAGCCTGCTTGTCAAGCTTATGAGCATACACCGCTTCGTTTTTGTTTTCTTTCGTTTCAATTGCACCTACAGACATTGCACTTCCTCCCAATAATGTTGTTATAGCGAGCATCAAGCCGCAAATTCTTTTAAACTTAGGCAACCCTATCCCTCCGTGTTATTATGTTTTTGCCGATTCAGGCTTTATTTTTTCTTTATTTTCATAGGTATTCTGAACTTATTTTTATTTAGCAAGACTTTGCGTCTTTTCGGTATAAATTTTTCAGGCTTGGTCGCATATTTCTCATGCGGTATTTTCCTTTCTCTCAACCTCGTGGAGGTATATCTTTTAATAAGCGTATATATAACACACGTAGTGGGACCGCTTATAAGAAGACCTATGATGCCAAAGAAATTACTGAAAAGCACAATTGCAGATACAAGCAGGATCGGCGGAAGCCCCATATTGTTTCCCACAACCCTCGGAAAAATAAAGTTACCCTCTATCTGCTGCAAACATATCATAAATACGACAAACCATATTGCCTGCATCGG
Organism: uncultured Clostridia bacterium; assembly: GCA_947589365.1. Classification (GTDB taxonomy): domain Bacteria; phylum Bacillota; class Clostridia; order Oscillospirales; family Acutalibacteraceae; genus UBA1213. The sequence goes on from CANQAJ010000028.1 coordinate 3,491, forward strand.
GTCAACCGTAAGTATAAACAATGCTCCGATCGCCGCACCTATGCCCACACCGAACATGGGTATCCACGAAAGCACGGCAACCATAACTCCGATAAGGGCAGCATACGGAAAACCAAAAATTGTCATACCGAAAGCCGTAAGGCTGCCAAGAATAACACATTCCATCATCTGACCTGTGATGCTGTTATAAAAAGAACGATTCGTAAGAGATGCCACCTCTACAACAAAATCTGCCGCCTTGAGGGGAAGAACAGAATATACGAGCCTTTTTGCACTTGAAGCAAGTTTTTCTTTCTGTATAAGCGTATATATTGAGAGGACTATTCCGAGAAAAACATTTATCGCAACACCTACAATCGAAGAAACCATACCCATAGCATATCCGACCACACCTGCCGCATCGTTCTGCAAAAAGCTGGTTATATATTTCGTCACATCATCCCAGTTAATTTTTATATTTGAAAGAATATTTCCGACGACCTCATTTTCCTCTCCAAGCTTGGTTATCCAATCCCTGAAATCGTTGATAGCCCCGGGTATGGCGGCCGCAAGGCTGTTAAGACTCCTTCCTATTTCCGGTATTATTATAATCAAAAATGCACCAATAATAACAATAAACAAAATAACAGACAAAATAAGAGCAACAGGACGCCTCATTTTCTCAAGCATCGGTTTCACCGTTTTTCCGTTTTTCGGTCTGAAAAGCCGTTTTTCTATAGCCTTTAGCGGAACATTCAAAAACAATGTACACCATATTGCTATAATGAACGGAAGTGTAACCTGAACCAGCCATCCGAGAAACGAAACCACTACATTCATATTTTGCAGACCGAGATATACCAGAATAAAAACTATTCCTATCATCAGTATTTTTTCTATATTTTTCCTGTCTAAATTCATGTCCGCCCTCCGCAGCAATACAATATCTCTCACTTAATTATATACTATCAGATAACGGTTTTCAAGTAGTTTTACAGTATTCGTTTACGGAACTGCAGGTTCCTCCTCCGAGTACCGTGTCCCCGTCATAGCAGACAATTGCCTGTCCGCAGGTTATTGCCCTTTGCGGGGAATCAAACACCACTTTTATATCACCGTTTTCGAGCGGATATAATGTTGCCGGCTGTTCCTTGTGGTTATACCTTATCTTAGCACATATTCTTGTTGGCACATCCGGTGCCGCTCCCGATATCCAATTCACATCACAAACGTATGCAGTATCCGTAAACAGATCCTCATTACTTCCTAACGTAACCGTATTTTTCTCAGTATCTTTTGATACAACATAAGCCGGAACACCCAATGCAATTCCAAGTCCTTTCCGCTGTCCTATTGTATATCTTATTATACCTCTGTGCCGCCCGAGAATATTGCCGTTTTTATCGACAAAATCACCAACGGGGAAATTTTTTCCCGTATATTTTTCAATAAAAGAAGCATAATCGCCGTCAGGGACAAAGCATATATCCTGACTGTCGGGCTTTGACGCATTAGCAAGTCCGTATTGTCGGGCAATTTCCCTTGTCTGCTCCTTTGTAAGCTCGCCTATCGGGAAAAGCGTTTTCGAGAGCTGATACTGTGTCATACCATACAGTACATAGCTCTGATCCTTTGACGGATCAAGACCCTTAAGCAGCTTAAATTTTCCCGTTGATTCATCAAATCGTCTGCGTACATAATGCCCTGTTGCAATATAATCATTTTCAAGAAGTTCCGCCCTTTTCAGAAGTGCGTCAAATTTGATAAAACGGTTGCAGTCTATACACGGATTCGGCGTAAGTCCGTTCATATATGAATTGTTGAATTTATCAATAACACATTCTTTAAAACGATCCCCGAAATTATATACATAATGATTAAATCCAAGCTTATTCGCAACAAAACGTGCATCTTCCACATCATCAAGTGAGCAGCAGCTTTTATTCCTGTCAAGCTGTATATCTTCATTTGTAAAAAGTCTTAATGTTGCTCCCGTAACATCATAATCTTTCATTAAAATTGCAGCGGCAACAGAGCTGTCAACTCCTCCGCTCATGGCAACAAGTACCTTCTTATTTTCGCCCATTTCATTCCTCTTCCCCGAAGATTTCTTCCCCGTGCTGCTTAATAATTTCTCTTAGTGGCAGCGTTGCTCCGCTGTGCTTACCGTCCTTTATTTCATAGTATCTTTCGTTCCCGAGCAATATTTTTGTATAAGTATGCTCCTTTATTATTTCATCGTCCAGACCTATGATTGTTGAAACCCTGTTATTATAGAGCTTCGCAAGCGTGCTGAACATATGCGAAAATTCGAGAATACCGTCCGCATTTGTATATCCGAGTCCCGGCAAAACAACAAACGGCATCAGACACGGATTTATAAGCAATGTATGACACCCGCTTACCGCACAAAACAGTGCAGCAAAATAGCCTCCGACACTTGTTCCGACAACAGCGTTACATTCGCTTTTGGCATACTCTTCAAATAACCAATAAAGAATTTCTCTCGGTGATTTCGCATTATAATCAATCTGAGGTGCATAAACATCATATCCGCAGTCTGTAAGTGCATTATAGGCTGAATTATGTGCCGAGCCGTTATAGCCGTGTATAGAAAAAATTCTCATTATGATATACCTCCTGTTATCGAATTTTACCCGCTTATAACATCCCATGGCGTAAGCATACCGAGAATACGACCTGAAGGCGTTCCGTTCTCTGTGATAAAAATAACCGCAAGTCGTCTGCTCTGACGGGATTTTTTATCAAATTCATTTCTCACATCAAATAGAGTAGATTCCCTCCCGACAAATCGAAAGCTTTCCGTTTCGTGCCTGTCGGGCGGCAGAAGCTCGGCAAAATCCGAGATTGTCATATCATCATTAAGTGAAGTCATTCCGTTTCTGAGGGCATATGTAAAGATTGTGCTTATGCTGAATACTCCGACAAAGCTGCCGTTCTCTATAACGGGGACGTGTGAAAATCCGAGTCTTTGCATTTTTTTCATAACCGACTGTACTCTTTGTGCAGGCGATGTTTTAAGTATATCATCAAAAAGTGTAGCACGGGTTATGGCAAGAGGCGGCTTACGGATATAATCTGTTACCTCATCAAGAAAATCTATCATAACCTGTGAAGGTTCAACTATACGTTCACCGCCAAATTCAGAATGATGTGAAAGGAAATTCCGTATTTCACGGCAAAGATCAAGCTTATCTCTGTACTCTCTGCTTTCCTTGTCATTAATAAAACGCATAACGGAACTGCCGCTTTTTTCATCCATATTATATTTTTTGCAAAGAGCCTCCTCAAGAGCCCTATACCTGTCGAGAAATTCCTCTGCTCTGCCCATATTGCACCCCTGTACCCGTAAAATCAATCCGCACCGTATCTTTCGGCAATATATTCATCATAGCTTCTTGTTATATCCTTAATTCCGTCTTTTTCTATAACTATAATTCTGTTTGCAACGGTGGATATAAACTCATGGTCATGTGATGTAAATAATACTACTCCCTTGAAATTTTGGAGTCCCTTATTGACTGCCGTAATGGATTCAAGATCGAGGTGGTTTGTCGGCTGATCAAGTACAAGACAGTTTGCCCCGAACATCATCATTCTTGAAAGCATACAGCGTACCTTTTCTCCGCCCGACAAAACCTTAACAGGTTTAAACACATCATCACCCGAAAATAACATTCTCCCGAGAAAACCACGCAAATATGTATCCGTATTATCATTTCCTCTGACATACTGACGAAGCCAATCAATTATTGTCATATCGTTTCCCTCAAAGAACTCCGTGTTATCCTTTGGAAAATATGACTGTGAGGTACTTATGCCCCACTTATATGTACCCTCATCAGGCTCTGTCTTACCCATCAGTATATCAAACAATGCCGTTACTGCCAATTCATTATCACAAAGGAAGGCTACCTTATCCGTCCTCTCAACACGGAATGATACGTTATTAAGTATTTTCTCTCCGTCATCAGCAGTTTTTGAAAGTCCCTCAACAGTAAGAACTTCTTTTCCGACCTCTCTGTCCGCCGTAAAGCCGACAAACGGATATCTGCGTGATGAAGCGGGCATTTCCTCAACGGTAAGCTTATCGAGTAGCTTTCTTCTTGAAGTCGCCTGCTTTGATTTGGATTTGTTAGCCGAAAATCTCTGAACGAACGTTTGCAGCTCCTTGATTTTCTCCTCTGTCTTTTTATTCTGCTGCTTTATCATCGCCTGTATAAGCTGGCTCGATTCATACCAAAATTCATAGTTACCGACATACATCTTTATTTTATTGTAGTCAATATCTATCATATGGGTACATACCGTATTAAGAAAATGTCTGTCATGCGATACAACTATGACCGTACCCTGATAATCAAGAATAAAATCCTCAAGCCATGATATAGCCTTTATATCAAGGTTATTTGTCGGCTCGTCAAGGAGTATTATCTCAGGATTTCCGAAAAGTGCCTGTGCAAGAAGCACCTTGACCTTTTCGTTGCCTGTCAGTGTACTCATCAGTGAATACAGAATTTCCTCCGACAGACCAAGACCCTGTATCAGCTTTGATGCATCACTTTCCGCTTCCCAGCCGTTAAGCTCGGCAAATTCCGCTTCAAGCTCGGATGCACGTATTCCGTCTTCTTCCGAAAAATCTTCTTTCATATATATAGCATCTTTTTCTTTCATTATATCATACAGTCTTTTATTTCCGTATATAACAGTATCAAGCACCGTATAATCATCGAAAGCAAAATGATCCTGTTTTAATACCGACATACGGGTATTTTCGGGAATTATAACCTCTCCTTTAGTCGGTTCAAGTTCACCTGAAAGTACTTTCAAAAAAGTAGATTTTCCCGCACCGTTTGCACCGATAATACCATAGCAGTTATCATCGGTCAGCTTAAGGTTTACATCCGAAAACAGCGGTGTACCGCTGAAATTCACGCTTACATTACTTACTGTTATCATTATTCTTTTCTCCCATTTAGTAAATTAAAGCAACACCTAATTGTTGCTTTTTTTAACAAAATTCTTTTATTCCCTCAACTAATACGTAAATCGGGATCGTAATTATCCCAGTCGAATTCCCTGAGTCTGCCGTAATTTTGCAGTTCCTGAAAGTTCCACTGTCTGAGTACTTCATATACAGCTATTGCCGCCGAATTTGATAAATTAAGACTTCTTATTTCACCGGACATCGGTATACGTACCGTTGTGTTCGGATTATCATGAAGTAAAATCTCCGGCAAACCTTTGCTTTCCTTTCCGAACACAAGATAGCAGTTTTCGGGATATTGTATATCCGTATATTTTCTCGGTGCCTTAGTGGAAAAATAATAATACTTTCCCCCTTTTGTACGCTTAAAAAAATCGCCAAGATTTTCATAATACGTCAGGTCGAGATATTTCCAATAGTCAAGTCCCGCTCTTTTTAGTTGCCTGTCTGTCGGAGTAAAACCCATAGGCTTTACTATATGCAGTCTTGCACCCGTTGCCGCACAGGTACGGGCAATATTACCCGTATTCTGAGGTATTTCCGGCTCAACAAGCACAATATTAAGTTCTGCCATTTTATAATTTCCTTTCCGTTTATCAGTGGTTTTTATCTCTCTGCTTTCACATTCCTGTCGATATCTTTTGGCATTGCCGTTATTCTGATTTCTTTCTTCAGCACTTGACGGATTATAACCGGAGCTTCCGTACCCTCCGTATGGTTCATTGGATGTATCATCAAAATTATTTGTACAGTCGACCGCCATCCCCAAAATCAACATTATAACGCCATTAATGAGCAAAAGAATCCCCATAACCGCTCTTTCATACTTTGTTTTGGAAAATGAAACTTCCATGCATGAAACCGCCTTATCATTTTAAGCCCCCCGTGTATAATTTTCTGTGTATTATTCCACACATTTTCAAACCTGCGAAATTTTACACTTCATCGGAATATTATTGGGGAGAGCCCCTATTGAGGCTCTCCTGAAATAAAACAATATTAACAAGTCCCGTTGATATAAAGGCAGCCGGTCAATACTTTCTGAAACGGTTGTAGCGTTTGGTCAGCAAAGCTTCAGTGTCCAAAGCTCCCAGTTTGTCAAAGGTCTGAGATATAAGATTTTTCAGACTGTCAAACATAATGCTGTCAACAGTTTTAGGCTCACGTATTATTCTTTCAATAACTCCAAGTTTAAACAGATCCTGAGATGTAAGCTTCAGACATTCTGATGCCTCTGCCGTCTTGCTTGAATCTTTCCAGAGTATGCTTGCACAGCCTTCGGGTGATATTACCGAATATATGGCATTTTCAAGCATCCATACCTCATCTGCAACAGCAAGTGCCAAAGCTCCTCCGCTTCCGCCCTCGCCTATGAATATGGATAAAATCGGAGTTCTGAGCGTCATCATTTCCATAAGGTTTTCGGCTATAGCCTGTCCCTGACCTCTCTCTTCTGCACCTATTCCGCAATATGCTCCGGATGTATCAACAAAGCATACAACCGGACGTCCGAATTTTTCAGCCTGCTTCATGAGTCGGAGAGCCTTGCGGTATCCCTCCGGGTGAGCCGAACCGAAATTTCTTTCCATACGCTCCTTGAGATTACGTCCCTTTTCAAGTCCGATAACCGTAACAGGTTTTCCGCAAAGCTCCGCAATTCCGCCTATCACTGCCTTATCGTCCGCAAAGCGTCTGTCACCGTGCATCTCAATAAAGCTGTCACCGAATATTCTTGATATATAATCAACGGCTGTCGGGCGATTATTGGCTCTTGCAGCAGTTACACTATCAAATGCACTCATCCTTTTCGCCCTCCTCCGTATTTATTTTATTTGAATGAAGTCTTAGTATCTTTGCCAATGTTTCCTTCATTTCCGCCCTCGGCACAACCGCATCAACAAAACCTTTCTCCAGAAGAAACTCAGCTGTCTGAAAATCCTTCGGCAATTTTTGTCTTATCGTCTGTTCTATTACCCTCGGACCGGCAAAACCTATAAGTGCTCTCGGCTCGGAGAGGATAATATCTCCCTCCATAGCAAAGCTTGCCGTAACACCACCGGTTGTGGGATCCGTGAGAACCGTTATGTACAAAAGCCCCGCATCACTATGAAGCTTAACCGCACCGCTTGTCTTTGCCATCTGCATAAGGGAAAGTATGCCCTCCTGCATCCTTGCTCCGCCCGATACGGTAAATACAACGACAGGAAGTCTGTGTTCTGTAGCATACTCAAACGCTCTTGTGACTTTCTCCCCCGTAACAGTTCCCATTGAACCCATCATAAACTGTGAGTTCATCACGGCAAGAACAACGGGATATCCCCCTATCTTTGCAAGACCTGTTATAACGGATTCATTCTCTCCGCTGTTCAGCCTTGCATTTTTGAGTTTACGGCTGTAATCGGGAAAATCTATTATATTTTCGGAAATCATTTCCTTATCAAATTCCTCAAAGCTTCCCTCGTCCACCGTCCACTCGATACGCTGTCTTGCAGCTATGCGGAAATGATATCCGCATTTCGGGCAGACCTTATAATTTTCATTCAGATCCGCAGAAAGCACGGGAGTTTTGCATACAGGACATTTCACCCATAATTCATCGGGAATATACGGGCGATTATCAACAGCATCTCCCTGATTTTCAAGTTCATTTTTCGGCTTCAAAAAATTAAATAAATCTGACGTATTCAATTTACACCCTACCTATCCCCGCACATATCGGCTCATGCCCATGCGGAATCTATCGGAGGCTTACAGCCCCGATAACCGTGTTCTTATGCCGTCAGGAATTTTCCTTTTCCTTACGCTGACGGCGTTCTTCCATAAAGCCTGTTGTATATTCTCCCGAAACAAAAGCGGGATCGGAAAGTATATCTATATGAAGATCCCTGTTATGCTTTATTCCGTTAATTGTAAGCTCACTGAGAGCCATTTTCATCTTTCTTATCGCAAGCTCACGTGATCGTGCCTGTACAATGAGCTTGCCTATCATTGAATCATAATACGGCGGAACAGTATAGTCCTGATAAATAGCGGTATCAAAGCGTACACACGGTCCTCCCGGAACGTGGATAAAATCTATCGTTCCGCAGCTCGGGCGAAAGTCGTGGTCTGCATCCTCGGCATTAATTCTGCATTCTATTGCATTGCCGTGCATAAATACCCTGTCCTGAGTAACGGTAAGCTTTGCACCTGATGCTATTCTTATCTGCCACTGCACTATATCTATACCGACTACCATCTCCGTTACAGCGTGTTCAACCTGCAAACGTGTATTCATTTCCATAAAATAGAAGTTTTTATCCTTATCCAAAAGAAATTCCACTGTTCCGGCATTTTCATAATTTACAGCTTTAGCAGCCTTGACAGTAGCCTCCATCATTTTTGCACGTATATCCGGCGTTATTGCCGCCGAGGGGCTTTCCTCTATAAGCTTCTGGTTTTTTCTCTGTACCGAACATTCCCTCTCGCCAAGACATACTACATTACCGTATTTATCGGAAAGCAGCTGCATCTCTATATGCTTAACGGGAAAAATATATTTTTCCATATATACCGCATCATCGCCGAAAGCACTTTTCGCCTCCGCCCTTGCCGAAAGAAAGGCGTTGTCAAACTCCTCTATGGAATCCACCCTGCGTATACCTCTTCCGCCGCCTCCCGAACGAGCCTTGACAAGAAGCGGAAAACCTATTTCCTTTGCCTTTGCACGTGCTTCCTCTATGTTATCTATAACATCACTTCCGGGGGTTACAGGAACTCCGGCAGCCTTCATTGTTCTGCGTGCCTCGTCCTTATCGCCGAGTCTTTCTATCATTTCCGCACTCGGTCCTATAAATTCTATATTACATTCTTTGCATAATGCCACGAATTTTGCATTTTCGGAAAGCAGTCCGTAGCCGGGATGTATAGCCTGGGCACCCGAAACAACGGCAACCTCCAGTATGGCAGCCATGTTAAGGTAACTGTTTGCAACCTGAGGACCTCCTATGCAGTAGCTTTCGTCCGCCATTGTAACGTGCAGGGCATCCTTGTCCGCCTGAGAATATATTGCAACCGTTGATATACCCATCTCACGACAGGCACGAATTATCCTTACGGCTATTTCACCTCTGTTGGCAATCAATATCTTTGAAAACAATCCGAATACTCCCCCTTTAGTCTAAATATCATAATAAATACCATAGCAATACAGTCGGATATTCAAACCGACAGCGGGGAAGCCCTCTTTCACAGACTTCCCTCTTACACAGTTCTTTGTATATGTGAGTGTTTTGCCGCCGTTAATCAGATTTGCTCCTTCGGAATAAGTGCAAAAGAAAACTCTGCGGCAACGGCTAATTTACCGTTCACATATCCCTTACCCTTTATAAAATAAAAATTTCTTCTCTGTCCGGTAAGCTCACATTTGATTTCCAATGTATCCCCAGGAAGTACCTTTGTCTTAAACCTTGCCTTATCTATTCCGGCAAAAAAGGGAATACTCTGAGCCGATACCTCGGACACGATAACAGCACTTGCCTGTGCCATCATTTCGCAGAGGATAACACCCGGAACAACGGGATTTCCCGGAAAATGCCCGTCAAGAAACCATTCCTTACCGGTTATATATTTCTTACCCTCACACGTATTTTCTCCTGTTTTTGTTGCCTCATCAATAAGCAGCATGGAATTTCTGTGGGGTATTACCTGCATAAGTTCTTCCTTGTTCATATTTTCACCTGCTTTATCATTTTATAAGGAACAACGGCTGACCGTATTCCACTACCTGTCCGTTTTCCACACATATTTCCGTTATCACGCCGCTTTTCTCGGACGTAACCTCATTCATAAGCTTCATTGCCTCTATTATGCAGACAACATCACCCTTGTTGACCGTACTTCCGACCGAGACATACGGCTCACTGTCAGGGGATGGTGCGGCATAGAACACACCTACCATCGGTGACTCTATCGGCGTGCCGTCCCCGCTCTTTTCTTCGGTCACAGTCTGATCCGCCGCTGCCGGTGCCGGGGGCTGAATCTCAACAACAGCCGGAGCAGCCTGCATCTGTACTATCTCCTGCTTTGCACTTTTCTGACGTATACTCAGAAACTGATTTTCGTCTATCTGTATATCAAGAGCTGTTGCCTTGGAAGAATCGAAAGCCTCAAGAAGCTCCTTTATTTCTTCAACACTGTACATTAAAATTCACCTCAATTTTATTATGTATCATTTTCTCAAAGCAATGCAGGCATTATGTCCTCCAAAGCCAAAGGTCGTGGATATAGCCATCTCAAGCGGTGCCTCGACCGCTTTATTGGGGGTATAGTCAAGGTCACACTCCGGATCGGGAACCTTATAATTTACGGTAGGCGGTACAATACCGTCCTTTAGTGCAAGTGCTGCCGCAATAGCTTCAACCGCACCTGTCGCACCGAGCATATGTCCGGTCATTGATTTTGTAGAACTTATATGTGCCTTATACGCTCTGTCACCGAGAACCGCCTTGAATGCCTTTGTTTCCCCTGCATCATTGAGAGAGGTCGACGTTCCGTGAGCATTTATATAAAGCTCCTCGCTGCCCTTATAGCCTGCCTCATCAAGAGCAATTCTTATACATTCGGCAGCTCCGACTCCCTCGGGATCGGGTGCTGTGATATGGTGTGCATCGCAGGTATTTCCGTATCCTACAATCTCAGCATAAATCTTTGCTCCCCTTGCGGCTGCGTGCTCATATTCCTCAAGTATAAGAATACCCGAGCCTTCTCCCATTACAAAGCCGCCTCTTTCCTTATCGAAAGGAATTGAAGCTCTTGTCGGGTCATCCGTAAGTGTAAGTGCCTTACAGCTTGTAAATCCCTTTATAGCAAGCGGTGTTATCGTTGCCTCCGCACCTCCTGCTATAATGGCATCAGCCATGCCGTATTTAATGGCATGGAACGCTTCACCTACCGCATGGGTGGATGTCGAACAGGCTGTAACAACCGGCAGACACGGACCCTTTGCCTTGAATCTTATAGCAACATTTCCGGCAGCAATATTTCCTATCATCATTGGAATAAAAAACGGAGAGATACTCTTTCCCGTATAAAGATTAACACTCTGCTCGTAGAATGTAGTAATTCCCCCGACTCCCGAACCGATATATACACCGAAACGCTTCGGGTCAACCTTGCCCTCAATATCACTGTCCTTTACAGCCTGAGTTGCCGCAGCCATCGCATACTGACAGAACAAATCCATCTTACGGCAATCTCTTTTTTCTATATACTCCGTGGGGTCAAAATCCTTGACCTCAGCCGCAACCTTTGCCTTGGTATCGGTTGTATCAAAGCGTGTTATCCTGTCAATGCCGCAGACACCGTTTTTCATTGAAGTCCACATTTCTTCAGCCGTGTTGCCGACAGGAGTTATTGCACCGATTCCTGTAATAACCACTCTTTTCATTTGTGTATTTCCTTTCCGCAAAATTCAGCCGTATCAAATCATATTGCCATACCGCCGTCAACCCTTATTACTTCCCCGGTAATATAAGATGCCTCATCGGATGCAAGGAAAGCCGCCGTATTTGCTATATCCTCAACCGTACCCATTCTCTTCATCGGAATAGAAGAAAGTGCGGCTTCTCTTGCCTTTTCCGGCATACTATCCGTCATATCGGTTTTAATAAATCCCGGGGCTATGGCATTGGCAGTAACATTTCTTGAACCGAGTTCCTTTGCAACGGACTTTGTCATTCCTATTATTCCCGCTTTTGCCGAGGCATAATTAGCCTGTCCCGCATTTCCTACAAGACCTATTATTGAAGATATATTGATTATTCTTCCTCTTCTTTTTCTCATAAAATGCTTATATATGCTCTTTGTCATGTTGAATGTACCCTTAAGGTTTACACTTATTACCTTATCGAAATCTTCCACTTTCATTGAAAGAATAAGATTATCTCTCACTATACCGGCATTATTTACAAGTATATGGACCTCTCCGAATTCCTCGATAATTTCATCAACCAGTTTCTGAGATGCCTCATAATCCGAAACATCACATTCAAAGCCTTTTGCCTTAACGCCCATTGACGTAAGCTCGGCTTCTGTTTCCGCTGCCTTTTCTCCGTCACCAACGTGCATAAAAGCTATATTTGCACCAAGGCTTGCAAATTTAAGTGCTATTGCCTTGCCTATACCTCTTGATGCACCGGTTATTATTGCTGTTTTTCCTGTGAGTTCAAACATATCATTCCCCGACCCTCAATCAAGAGCGTCGAGTCCCTCCTTATTCTCTATATTTACTGCCGTAACACCGGCATTGATTTTCTTTATAAGACCAGTAAGAGTTTTGCCAACTCCGACCTCAATAAATCTGTCCGCACCCTGTGCAATAAGATTCTCGACCGTAGTCTGCCATTTAACGGGATTCTGTACCTGTGCGGATATAAGTGCCTTATAGTCACCCTCATATGGTTGTGCGGTATAATTTGAATAAACCGGAATTTCAGGCTGAGAAAATTCAACTCCCTCAAGATACTCTGCAAGCTTCTTCGCAGCTTCTGCCATAAACGGAGAATGAAAAGCTCCGCTTACCGCAAGCCTTACCGCTCTGCCCTTTTCTTCCTTAACCCTTGCACAAAGTGCTTCGATTTCGTCCTCTGCCGCTGCAACAACCGTCTGTGCCGGACTGTTGTAATTAACAGGATATGCTCTTTTAAAATCTTTGCATATTTCCTCAACCTTTTCGGGAGTAAGCTTAAGTACTGCCGCCATTGCTCCCTTATCGCTGTTTGCAGCCTCGTCCATATATTCCGCACGCTTACATACAAGCTTAAACGCTTCCTCATAAGAAAGCATACCCGAGAAAGCTATAGCAGCAATCTCTCCGAGAGAAAATCCGGCTGCATAATCCGGTTTTATACCTTTTTCGGCAACAGCCGCAGCCGCAGCCAAATCTGCCGCAAAGACACAAGGCTGAGTATTTATTGTGAGAGCAAGTTCCTCGCTTGTACCCTCAAAGCACTGCTTAATTGTCCCCGGACGTACTCTTTCTGCCATATCAAACACCGCCCTTGCAGCCGGTGAATTATCATACATTGATTTTCCCATTCCGGGGTATTGTGAACCCTGTCCGGAAAAGACAAATACGTTTTTTCCCATCGTCATACCTCCTGTTATTATTTATTCCAGCGGATAACACAGCTTCCTGTCGTAAGACCGCCCCCGAAAGCACACATTGCCACGATATCTCCCTTTTTAAGCACACCTGTGCGGTTAGCCTCGTCAAGAGCTATAGGAACGCTTCCCGAAGATGTATTTCCGTAATGCTGAACATTGCAGAAGAAACGCTCCCTCGGGATATCAAGATTCTTAGCCGCTGTGTTAATTATTCTTATATTTGCCTGATGCGGTATAACACAGTCAACATCCTTCTGTTCAAGTCCTGCATCCTCAACCGCTTTCTTTATACCGTTTGTCATGGCAGCCGTTGCAAATCTGTATACATCATTTCCCGCCATATAGAGAACAGCTTTCTCCTCCTCATGCTCATAGAACGGTGAGGAATTTGTTCCGTGCGGTATCCTTATTGCGGCATCATTTCCCACCGCCGTAAGATGTATGGATAAAAGGTCGTTTCCTTCTCCCAGAACCGCTGCCGCACCTCCGTCACCGAAAAGCACACAGGTAGATCGGTCTGTCCAGTTTGTAATATTTGAAAGGTTATCCATAGAAACTATAAGAACCTTTTTTACTCTTTTTCTTTCAAAATATCCCGCGGCAATATCGAGAGAATAAATAAATCCCGAGCAGGCAGCATTGACATCAAACGCCGGACAGGTTGCCCCAAGCTCCTTTTGTATCATACATCCCTGTGACGGAGTTATATTTTCTCCCCTCATTGTGGAGCATATAATAAGATCAAGCTCCTCAGCCTTAACTCCTGCATTTTCGAGTGCATTGTTTGCAGCCTCAACGCAAAGCTCGGTTATTGTTTCCTTTTTACATATGTGACGTTCCTCGATACCTGTTCTTGTACGGATCCATTCATCATCCGTTTCTACCATTGTCGAAAGCTCGTCGTTTGTCAGAACATATTCGGGAACTGCCTTCCCCGTTCCCAGTATTGTAAAACTCATCTTAAACATACCTCCGTAGGATATTTTACATATTCAATTTTATTAGAAATATTTATACAAAATCACCATTATAAACATATCTACTCCATCCTCATGATTATAAAACAAAAACCTTATTTTGTCAATATACCCGTATTATCAAAAATTGACGTATAGTCACGCCAGTGGAGAAAAACAATCTTTAAAAATCACTGAAGCTGTTGTTGAGCACTGCCGCCTTAAGCTTTCTCCCCTCATATGTAAGCTTAAGTGAAAAGAAAGGTCTGTCCTCATCCATAAGACGCAGAAAAAACCGGTCGCCCTCCCATATCGGAAGTTCGTTTATCACCTTTTCTTTTTCCACCCATACAAGCTCACCCTCATCACATTCAATAAGCTCTCCCTCATACTCTGAGGCATCAAAAAGAAACATATACTCATAAACATTACCGTCCGAAAATGTAACAATTCCTCTGAGTCTGTAATTTATCAATGTAAGTCCGCTTTCTTCCTTTACCTCACGCAAAACACATTCCTCAGGACTTTCACCCTTCTCAAAATGACCTCCTATGCCTAACCATAAATCGCGGCTTATATCATTTTTCTTTTTCGTCCTGTGGAGCATAAGATATTTACCGTCCTGCTCAATATAACAAAGCGTTGTGAGCTGAAAATCCATTTTATCACCATCCGTTTCTATTATAGCAAAATGCGGATTATTAGTCCATAAAAATATTGTATATTATACATTTCGTAATATTTATACTAATCGTAATAAAATCTCGGCAATATTATTAACAAAAATCTCCGGTTGTGCTTATACGGTTTGTACGGCATATATGAAAAAGCATATATAACAAAAAATCCCGGGCCTGTCAAAGCACGGGATTTTTTATATTCATTGTTTGCCGCTGTATTCTATTTTGCATTAAATGTCATATCACCGACAGTTAAGGATGCTATATCATCGGGATCAATAATCCCATTCTTATATCGGAGCGTGGAAGGATATTTAAATGTCCATGAAAATTCAGCCGTACCTTCCATTCCCGCACCGGGCTGCTCTACACCAAATTGCATTGAGTTGCAACATTCAATTTCAACCCTTGAACCGTCCTTCATTGTCAGATATACGGAAGATTTACTTATATCATCCGCTATATCGGAAGCGGCTTTCTCAGTTATTGAGCTTGCTTCTCCCTTAACACACACAGTAAATGCTCCTGCTGTTACCTCATTTATAACAAGCTTTGTTTGCTTATCACCGGCGGTTTTATCGGATGTTATGTCAAATTCCTTATACTCTGTGTGATAATTCATTTTAACATTGGCGGACAGTTCAAAATCATAGACTGTTTTATCTGCTATAACCAAAAACCACTTATTCAGAACCTCATCATAGTATCTCAGAATAACCTGTCCATCCTTCAGTTCCGGCAAATATTTTTTCATTGAATCGTATAATTTATCACTCTCCGCTTCTCCGTATTCAGCTTCACATAACCTTTTATCTATCTGATACAAACACAGCTCCGGACCGGCAGAAAACTCAAATTCCTTTCCTTTGGGACTGACATCGGAACCTGATATTGAAAACAATATCTTGATAGTATCATCCGAACTCAGGCTGCAATCGTAACCGCCGCTGAATGAATGGTGTGAAAAATCAAAAATCGGGTTTTTCATCGTTATATCATAATCAAAGCAATCAATCATTGATTCTTTTCCGTTTTTATCCACAGAAATGTCCTCGCCAAATAAAATAACCACGTCTTTGTCTTTATCCGCAAAGCTGCTGCCGTCAGCTTTTTTTACAGATATTGCCGCATATGCACTCGTATTATCTCCCGTTACCCCGAGAAATTCTGCTTTAAGTCCCCCTTTTACATCAACCGATGCATTTCCTCCGGCATACAGACCGTCAACACTTTCTCCTGCAAAATACTCACCGAAAACCGAATCAAACGAGCCGCTTGCACCAACGGTTGCCGTGCCTAATGCCAAAACTGCGGCGGCTGCTGCAATCAGCGTAAACACAGTTCTTTTCTTCATTCGTTTTTTATGTGTTTTCGATATTCCTGCCCTTTCAAATGCCATTTTCTTTATAATCTCCTTGTCGACCAAATCATTTCTCTCGACATTTTCAAGCTTAAAATCATCTGCTCCCTCAATCATTTCATCCATAATATTATCCTCCGTTGAAATATCCCATTTCATGCTAAAATCCCCTTTCTGTAAGTGCTGACTTGAGTCTTTGACGTGAACGTGCCAGCTTGGTTTTGACGGTTTCCGCCTTTATTCCCAGAATTTCCGATATTTCCGATACTTTCTGATAAAAATAATAATATCGTATCAGAATTTCCCTCTCAGGCTCCCTTAGCTTATTAACCTCTTCTCTCAGGATCCTGCAAAGCTCCTGTTTTTCGCAGTCATCCTCAAGCATAATATCGTCCGCTTTCTCGATATCATCAATACTGACCATATCGACAGGCTTCAATTTTCTGAGCCTGTCCTTTGTTCTGCACTTCGTAATACAGCCTATGTAACCCTTAAGATTATCTCCTCTCAGTATATCGGAATTTTTCCACAGTGTAACGAACACATCGGCAACTATCTCCTCAATATCGGATTTTGCAAGTACACCATCCGCTATATTGAACACTATTGCAGACACATAGGCAGTATACT
The DNA here is from genome assembly GCA_947589365.1 of uncultured Clostridia bacterium. Lineage (GTDB taxonomy): Bacteria > Bacillota > Clostridia > Oscillospirales > Acutalibacteraceae > UBA1213. The sequence continues at coordinate 20,249 of CANQAJ010000028.1, forward strand.
TATCTATCAGCATTTCAAAAGCATTTTCATCGCCTTTTCTTAGCCTGTCCGCAAGCTTTTTATCATCCACCATATCGCCTCCCGAAAATAACCCCGCTGTCAATTCACACTTTTACCGTCTGCACCGTAAAACAAATTCTTTTGTTTATTTCGGTCTGCATTATACAATACCAAAGAATAAACCCGGCAGCAAGGTCAATCAATAAAACCAAATAACGCTTTGCAAAGTCTTTTTATCGGCTTTCACTTATATATACGCATACTTTTTCCCTCCGGGCTCAGAACTTTTATAAAAAATTTTATATTCTGCCGCCTTTCAGCAGTGGTTTTTGAAAAAGTCAAATTTTTATTAACAACTCTCTGACAAACGGTGTAATTTCTGCATTAGAACTGTAAAATGCAGATATATAGCAGTAATTATGTCCTATTGGAATTTTATTATATATTTCGAGTACAGTCAATCCCGCAAATTTGCGTTCACGATTTGTTCAGTCATTCAAAAAATTTGTTTGCAGACCACAAATAATATTGACAAATATGGAATATTATGATATCGTATTATTTAACGTGAAACGCATATACGGTAAATATGCAGGCATATAGTGCATTGCAGCCTTTGCCGTTTCCCGTACGCAGTAATATTTATATACAGGAGGTAAATAATTATGGGCAAATTGAAAAAGAGAGCAAAAAAAGTGTTGAGTGTTGCACTTTCCGCTCTTATGCTCGGCGGCAGTGCCGTTACGGTTTTGCCGGCTGTGGCAGAGAGCGGGATTTCAGTAAATGCGGCAACTCCGGCGGAAGATTTTGAATATGAAATTCGGAATATTCAAACACTGAACGATGCGGAGCAGAGGGTTCTCGATTATTTGGAACAGGGCGTAGAAAGCAAAAGCGGTTTTACAGTCGAGGTACCTCAATACAGACTTAACGAGGCCGAAAACTATTTCATACGAAAAGTTGATCTCACGGATGATCAGGCGAATATAATAATCAAATATATTGACGAGGGTATGAATTATATATTTGAAACCGGTGTATCTGATATTTCGGATCTTGACAGTGATATGCGTCTGAAATTGGTTTCAATTGCTCAGAAAGCTATTGACGATACAGGGCTCAATGTTTCGATAAGCGTTGAGAGCGATGGTATATACATATCATCCGAACCGGACGAAAAGAATCAGTATATTGCAATTACAGGATATAACGGTTATGATTCCGACATCGTTATTCCGGCTGAGATTGATGGAAAGGCTGTTACAGCAATAAGTGACGGTGCATTTTACGATTGCACCGAACTGACAAGCGTAACAATACCTGACAGTGTAACGACAATAGGCAGTGAGACACATGGAGACGACCCTTTTCTTGGTGTATTTCGAGATTGTACCGGATTGACAAGTGTGACAATAGGAAAAAGTGTTAAGTTGATAGGCGGTGGTGCATTTGATGGTTGTACAGAACTAACAGGCGTAAGTATTCCTGACAGCGTTACTGAGATTGGTAGTTGTGCATTTGAGGGTTGCACGGGACTGACAAACATAACGATACCCGATAGTGTTACGTATATAGGTTCGTATGCATTTGAGGGTTGCACAGGACTGACAAGCGTAACAATTCCTGACAGTGTTACGGAGATAGGCTATCATGCTTTTTGGGGTTGTACAGGACTGACAAGTATTAATGTCAATAAGGATAACAAAAACTATACATCCGAGAACGGTGTTTTATTTAACAAAAATAAATC
>CANQAJ010000029.1 GCA_947589365.1 uncultured Clostridia bacterium
CCACCGGACTGTTTTTCAATTCACCCCTTGCCCAGGCGTGAAGGATTAGAGATTTCGCCGTCTGCGGACGGCGACCAGAGGCTCTGCCTCTGGACTCCGCAAGCCTTTTGAAAAAGGCTTGACCTAAAACTGCCGTTTGCTCGCCACAACTATCTTATGGCGGAGCGGCTCGCAAGAGCCGCTCTCGACACTTTCTGCCGCATTCCGTCAGGCAAACTACCTATTGCGGAAACAGACTTACCGTCAAAACAATCAAAGCGAACGCAGTGAGCGAACCTGCGAACATGACAGCGGGGACACCCCGCCGCCGGCTGCTATTCATTCATTACTTCCCGATAGAGATTGATGTATTCGGTTGCGGATTTCGCCCAACTGTTGTCACAGTTCATGGCACGCTTGACAAGTATCTCCCAACCGTCACGCTGCCAGTATCCGGCAATAGCTCTCCTGATGCATCCGAGCATATCCATGGCATCATAATTAGCAAACGTAAATCCGTTTCCTCCGCCTGTTCCACTGTCCTGTATGGAATCACGCAAACCGCCTACCTCACGAACAACCGGAATCGTACCGTACCTTAGTGCAATCATCTGCGAAAGTCCGCACGGCTCAGCCTTTGACGGCATAAGGAATATATCCGCTCCTGCATATATCTTCCTCGATAACTCGGGAATAAATCCGTGACAAGCACAAAGCCTGCCTTTATATCTGTCCTGCATCGAACGGAAAAAGCTCTCATACTCCCAATCGCCCGAACCGAGCATTACAAACTGTACGTACTCCTCACGCATAAGCTGATCAAGTGCATACTTGACAAGATCAAGTCCCTTGTGCGAAACAAGCCTCGTTACCATGGCAATTATGGGAATATCGGGATTTTGCTCAAGTCCCAGTCTTTCCTGAAGCTTTTGCTTGTTCACAGCCTTTCCCGAAAGATCATCAGCACTATAATGTGCATAAAGCTGTATATCCGTTGCAGGATTGTATGACGTTGTATCAATTCCGTTGAGGATACCTCTCAGCTTCCAAGCCCTCGCATTGAGAATACTGTCAAGTCCGTGTGCAAACCATGGGTCACGTATCTCCCACGCATAACTCGGACTTACAGTCGTTACACGATTCGCCGTTTCTATGGCACCCTTCATGTAATTTATGCATCCGTCACAGTCAAGTATTGATCTGCCATGCGGAGGTATTCCTACAACCTCCTCATACAATTCCGTACCGTATTTGCCCTGATATTGGATATTGTGTATTGTAAAAATGGTTTTTATTCCGCTATACCAATCGTTCTGTGCATAGAACAGATTATAATATGTAGGAACAAGTGCAGTCTGCCAGTCATTACAATGGATTATATCGGGCTTGAAATCAATATACGGAAGCATCTCAAGAACGGCTCTTGAAAAATATGCAAATCTCTCCGCATCATCATAATGTCCGTAAAGACCCTGACGCTGAAAATAATACTGATTATCAATAAAATAATATATCACACCGTTATATCTCATTTCAAATACGCCGCAATACTGCCTTCTCCATGAAACCGGCACGGAAAAGCTTGTAATAAAACGCATCTGATCCTTAAGACTCTGTGGGATTTCATCATACAGCGGCATAACGATCCTACAGCCTATAAGCCTTTGTCGCAGTGCGTGCGGCAGTGAACCCGCAACATCCGCAAGTCCACCCGAGGCTGCAAACGGCTGTGCCTCACTTGCAACAAACAAAACCTTCATATTACTAACGCACCTCCGATTAATATATCAGATCAGCTCAAACAACACTTCCCTTGCTGTAGTAGGGAGGATATGAAAGTGTGCCCATAAGAGTCTTTTCATCTCCGATAGTAACATCCTTATCCACTATAATATAACTCAGGCTGCTGTTTGCACCGACCTTTGTATCCTGCATAATTACACAGTTTGAAACCTTCGTACCCTTTCCGATATGTACACCCTTGAACAGGATACTGTTTTCAACCTCGCCCTCAATAGTACAGCCGTTGGCAATAAGAGAATTCTTAACCTTTGAGCCAAGACCGTATTTTGTCGGCATATCATCTCTTACCTTTGTATAAATCGGGTTGTCGCTGTTAAACAGATCCGCCCTTACCTCGGGTTCCATAAGAGCCATATTTGCATTGAAGTAATCATTCATGGATGTGATTATCTTCGAGAAGCCCTTGAATTCATATCCGTAAACGCTCAGATTTTTATATTCGACCTGAAGTATATCTCTCTTGAAATTGAGAGTATTCTTGCTTACGCATTTATTGACAAGCTCTATAAGAAGCTCTCTCTTTATGAACATCATATTCATATAGAAGCTGCACGGTCCCTCAACATTGTTCGTAATAAGAACATCAATAACCTTTCCGTTCCTGTCAAACGAAAGAACCGCCGGAGCATGAAGCTTTTCGGGCAGAACATCTCTCTTATAAACAAGGGTGATATCCGCATTATTTTCAAGGTGCTTTCTGCATACATCCTGAAAATCTATATTGCATACAGTGTCACAGTCTGATATAACAACATATTCCTGTGTGGAATTCTGAAGGAACGGAAGAATACTGTTAAGAGTAGTTATACGGTTGGAGTAATCATTCGCATTGGTAAAAGGAGGAAGTATGAAAAGACCTCCCTGTTTTCTCGATAGATCCCATGCCTTACCCGTTCCGAGATGGTCCATAATGGACTGATAGTTGCTTTTTGTAAGAACGCCTACCTTGTTGATACCCGAATTAACCATATTGGAAAGCGGGAAATCTATAAGACGATATTTACCGCCGAAAGGAACCGCACCCATAATTCTTACATCCGTAAGAGCACTGACAAGATCCTCATGCAGATTGGCGAAGATAATTCCCATAATATTGTTTCCACGCATTATTCCTCAACCCCCTCTACATCTTTTGAAACCATTGTCTTAGGTGCTATTTTTGCACCGCTGCCTATTTTCAGATTATCACCTATAACCGTGATACCCCATTGTTCCTTGTCCTCTATTGTTTCCGGACGTGCACCGATAACTGCATTTTTTCCTATAACGGTATTTTCCGACACAATAGCATACTGGACTACAGCACCCTCCTCAATAACCGAGCCGGGCATTATTATCGAATCCTGAACAACCGCACCCTTCTTCACAACAACATTCGAGAAAAGAACGGAGAAATCAACCGAACCGCTGATTGAGCAGCCGTCTGCGATGAGTGAATTCTGCACGGTTGCACTTTCTGCTATGTACTGCGGAGGAACGACAGGATTTCTTGAATATATCTTCCATGACTCATCCGTAAGATCAAGCGGTACATTCGGGTCAAGAAGATCCATATTTGATTCCCAAAGACTGTCTATCGTTCCGACATCCTTCCAATAGCCCTGGAACTGATAAGCAAACATCCTCAGTCCGTCATTAAGCATTTTCGGAAGCACATTCTTACCGAAATCATGCTCGGAGCTTTCGTCCTCCTCATCCTCAATCAGATACTTACGCAGTTTATCGTAACTGAATACATAAATACCCATTGAAGCATTTGTGCTTTTCGGTTTAGCAGGCTTTTCTTCAAACTCATATATAGAGCCGTCCGGATTTGTATTCATAATACCGAAGCGAGAAGCCTCTGCAAGCGGTACATCTATAACCGCAATGGTACAATCGGCATTATTGGCCTTATGAGCGGCTATCATCTTTGAATAATCCATTTTATAGATATGGTCACCCGAAAGAATAACCACATAATCAGGGTTATACCTGTCTATGTAATTGATATTCTGATAAATAGCATTAGCGGTACCCGAATACCAATCAGCTCCCTTGACCTGCTGATACGGTGAAAGAACGCTTACACCGCTGTTATTGCTGTCAAGATCCCAAGGCTGACCGTTTCCGATATACTCATTAAGCACGAGCGGCTGGTACTGTGTAAGAACTCCGACAGCATCTATGCCTGAGTTTACACAGTTTGAAAGCGGAAAATCAATTATACGGTATTTTCCTCCGAACGGCACTGCCGGCTTTGCAAGCTTTTGCGTCAGCACCCCGAGTCGGCTGCCCTGTCCGCCTGCAAGCAGCATGGCAACTACTTCCTGTTTTGGATACATTTCGTATTCCTCCTCATTGTTTTATTTTATGAAACTTATGTATCACGACTCTGTTTTAGTCGTTTTTTTGGCTCTTGTCTTAGGCTTTGTCGCCTTTTCCGCCTTTGCCCCGGCGGAAGTCTTTTTTGTTTCCTTTGACTTGCTGCCCGCAGCGGTCTTCTTTGTTTCCTTTGACTTGCTGTCCGCAGCGGCCTTGGGCTTTCTTTTCGGCTTTTTACGTACGCATTTCAGATAAAGAACGGACATAGGCGGCAGTGTCAGCGATATTGACTGCTCAAAGCCATGCATACCTATTTCATCCGATACTATAGATGAACCGTTGGTAATACCGCAGCCGCCGAATTCCTTTGCCTCTGTATTAAATACCTCCGAATACGTACCGTCAATCGGCACACCTATACGGTAATTCTCACGGAGAACAGGCTGGAAATTACAAACAACAATAATTTCATTACCTTTTTTATTAATTCTTCTGAAGCTTATTACGCTTTGTGTATAGTCATCGTTGGATATCCAGGAGAAGCCGTCCCACGAATAATCAACTTCCCAGAACGGTGAATTTTCGAGATAGAATTTATTTACCTGCTTAAAGAAATTTTTAAGGTCATTATGAGCCGGATATTGAAGAAGAAGCCAATCAAGCTCTGTTGCATAGTCCCATTCCTTGAATTGTCCGAATTCCGTACCCATGAAAGTAAGCTTCTTACCGGGGTGTGCCATCATATACGCAACAAAGGTTCTGTCCCCTGCAAACTTCTGCTCATAAGAACCCGGCATCTTATTTATAAGCGAAGCCTTTCCGTAAACGACCTCATCATGTGAAATCGGAAGTATGAAGTTCTCGGAAAACGCATAGAAGAACGAGAAAGTAAGGTTATCATGGTTAAACGGACGATAGAGCGGATCGAGTGAAATGTAATGAAGCATATCATTCATCCAGCCCATATTCCATTTATAGTTAAAACCGAGTCCCCCCGAATATGTAGGTCTTGAAACCATGGGCCATGATGTCGATTCCTCGGCTATCATCAGCACCTCAGGATAATATTTGAAAGCAGCCTCATTAAGCCTTTGCAGGAAAGCAACCGCTTCAAGGTTTTCTTTTCCGCCAAATTTATTCGGAACCCATTCGCCGTCCCTTCTGCTGTAGTCAAGATAGAGCATCGAGGCAACAGCATCAACACGAAGTCCGTCTATGTGGTAATAATCCATCCAGAATATAGCACTTGAAACAAGGAAGCTCACAACCTCATTTCTGCCGTAGTCAAACACGAGAGTACCCCAGTCCTTATGTTCACCCTTTCTCGGATCTGCATATTCATAGCACGGAGTACCGTCAAAGCGTGCAAGTCCGAATGCATCCCTCGGGAAATGTGCGGGAACCCAGTCCATAATCACATATATACCTGCCGCATGGCATTTATCAACAAACTCCATAAAATCAAACGGACCGCCGTATCTTGAGGTTACGGCAAAATATCCTGTCACCTGATATCCCCACGATGCATCAAACGGATATTCCGTCAGCGGCATAAGCTCTATATGGGTATAACCCATTTCCTTAACATACGGAATAAGCTCATCTGCAAGCTTACTGTAGGAAAAATAATTTCCGTCCTTATATTTTCTCCATGAACCTGCATGAACCTCATATATATTCATCGGGCTGCTGTAGGATTCATGTTCATGCTTAGTCTTTTCCCAATCTCCGTCATGCCATTCAAATCCGTCTATATCGAAAAATACCGAAGCATTATTAGGACGTGTTTCATAATGATGAGCATACGGATCCGATTTCATCATACAAACATCATCAAATGTTTCTATGCTGTATTTGTATATAGCATAGGGTTCAACGATTTCGGGGATAAAGCACTCCCACACACCGCCATCCGATATCCTGTTCATTCTGTGCTGATTACGATCCCAACCGTTAAAAGAACCGACAACCGATACGGTTTTTGCATTAGGCGCCCATGTACGGAATATAACGCCTTCCCTACCGTCGATAGTTGTCTTATGCGCTCCCAGATAATTGTAGGCGTGGTAATTCTCACCACTATGAAATAAATCAAGCTCCGAGCGTTCATTGCTTGCGTCATTTACAAGCTGCATAATATAACAACCCCTTTTTACCAAATACTGTTTATTATTTATATAATAGCTTAATTTTATCCAAATTTCAAGTCTTTTAAGACGTTTTTTTATAAAATTTGTTAAAAACAATTTATTATATATTTTTTATATCATTTAATCCCGGCAATTTCATTTTACCATTTTTTCATGTCGAATATAAACCAATATTCGCTTATGTAAAAAATCCTGTTTCATACGCAAAAATAACGGAGAAGACCCGTAAATCTTCCCCGTTATTATTAATCATCATAATCTTCTTCTGTAAAATTCATTCGGATCAATTTCGGATACCGAATTCTTTTTCTTTCTCTTAAGTTCAATAATGAACACTGCCGAGAGGAATATCGTAAATAACACAACCGCACCGAGAATAGCAAGTATTCTCATCATCTCACCGTTATCGGAGGAGGTAATCACCACATCTCCGGGAGTATGTACCTGTGTCTTTGTTTCCGCAAGACTTGCAAGAGCGTTGTCGGATACGGTCGCAGTCTTGAGTATAAGACTGTCGCCTACCTTTGAGCTTTCACGCTGAGATTCCGTCTTGAGCATTTCCTGTGTTTCAGCATCCGCAATGCCTGTCACCTCAAGCTTATAATCACTTTGGAACTGCTTTACAGCTTCTCTCACGTCTTCCGTAAATGTTCCGGAAACCTTACCGTCATAATATTTAAGTATTGCAAGGTGCGACTGAAGCTGAGCTACATCATCACCGCTGAAACCGTACTGAAGTACATCATAATCAGGTGATTTTGGAGCATCTTCCGCATAGAGAGCCTCAAGCTGCTCGGGAGTTACGATTTCAGACTCCTCAAAACCGGCTGTTTTCTGGAAGAGGTTTACTGCTTTCAGAACATCCTCGGAAAATTCCTCACTGACTACACCCGTAAGGTATCTCAGTTCGGAAAGTCTTTTCTGCATCTTGACAACCAAAGCACCGCTCTGTCCGAGGACAAGGTTATCGGCATTCGGATTTACCTTGGCATTTGTGTTGTAAAGCTTCTTAAGGGTCTTAGCATCCGCAATACCGGTAACTTTCAGACCGTTATCATTCTGGAACTGCTCAACGGAATTCTTTGTAAGCTCTCCGTAATAGCCCGTTATGTCATCAAAATAATACTTAAGCTCCGTAAGTCTCGTCTGAAGTGCACTTACAGACATATTCTCGCCGTCATCATATGTATCGGGTTCAAGCGTGGTAAAGTTCGTCTTTGCCTTTCCGTCCTTAAGCTTTGAATATGTTTTCTCATCAACTATACCCGTCACTTCAAGGTCATTATAATTTTGGAAAAGCATAACCGCATCTACCGTATCACTTCCGAAATAGCCGGATGCCTTTTCGCTCAGATATCCGAGTTCATAAAGTTTTGTCTGTATATTGTATACAGCCTTGCTTTTTCCCTCATCCTCGTCACCGTATGAAGCTATTATCTTAACTTCCTCTTCCACAGGCTCCTCCTCAGGCTCGGATTCCGACTCCTCCTCCGATTCCTGCGATTCCTCGGATTCAACACTTGATTCGGGCTCGGGCTCCGGCTCCGGCTCCGGTTCAGGTTCCGATTCGGGTTCAGGCTCCGGTTCATAGGACGGCTCCGGTTCAGGTTCATAGGATGGCTCGGGTTCCGGTTCCGGTTCGGGTTCGGGTTCAGGTTCCGGCTCGGGTTCAGGTTCCGGCTCCGGTGCAGGTTCGGCGGAAGCATACGAATAATCCGTTGCCTGATATGCCTCTGACGGCGGTGCCATATCCGACACACCTGCACCGTCAAAGCTGTATGTAACCCCGTCAAGCGTCCTTGTTGTATTCGTTATGTATTCCCCGTTTTCGTAGTAGAACGAATCTCCGTCAAGAAGCACCCAACCGTTTTCCGGATAGGATACTCCGGCAACCTTGAACCATTCCACCCAATTTTTGTTGTATACATTATGGTATACAACACCGGAATATTCGTCTCTTGCATCGACAGCCATGCCGGAACCAATATATACTCCGACATGACCCGGCATATGAAGTCCCAAACCATGGATATTTGGAACACCGTTACTTACATATCCCCATGAGGACGAAGCCGCAAGCATATCAGTTCTTATTCCGCCCACTCCGTTATATGTCCATATAAGACCGGAACAGTCAACAGCACCATAGGATGTTCCGCCCCATACATATCTCCAGCCCTCACGGTACGCAGTCAGTGCATGAGCCGAAAGTCCTACACCGGTGCTTGACTCGGCGGAAGCTGTCATTGCTCCCGACACCATCATTGCCGATGCCATACTGACGGTTAATACACAGGCAACAACCTTTTTCATAATTTTCGCCATTTCAAATAGGCTCCTTTCAAAAAACAAATCTATTATTATTACAGTTTTTTAACCATTAATTCGATTTGCCACAGCAAATTATTTCAAACTTGTAACAAATCCATAATAGATAATAACATTTTCCAATAGAAAAATCAAGTCTTTTTCCAATTTATCAAAAATCAAGTAAAATATTTGGCACTTTGCACAAAAGCTTAGGAAAAGAAGCTGCAAGTTCTCAACTTGATAATGTAAATATTTTAAATTTGGAATTGCACGAAAGAGGAATATATGTTAATATAATAGATTGTAGAAGTATAATATATTCATGCAGGGAAGGGATCCCTGATATTACATGGAGAGTGGTTAATGTGCAGAAAAAAAGTATAGCAGTCATTTTCGGCGGTAAATCCTCAGAGCATGAGGTTTCGAGAATATCGGCATCCTATGTTATAAGCAAAATACCTGCGGACAGGTATGATGTCACAACCATAGGCATAACAAAAGACGGAAGATGGCTTATGTATAACGGGGATACCGAAAAAATTGCGAACGGCTCCTGGGAATACGAACCGGGAAATAAAACCGCTTTCATTTCTCCAGACCCGTCGGTCAAGGGAATTATTGTTACGGATGACGGTGGCTGCAAGGTAATAAAGCTTGATTGTGTATTTCCCGTACTTCACGGAAAAAACGGCGAGGACGGAACAATTCAGGGACTTTTAGAGCTTGCCGAAATACCTTATGTCGGCTGCGGTGTTCTTGCATCTGCCGATTGTATGGATAAGATAGTTACGAACATAATGTTCGGCTATGCCGGAATAGAGCAGGCTGAATTTACATGGTTCTATTCTTCCGACTATTTCAAAAACCCCGATAAATATATTTCCGAAGTTGAAAAAAAGCTTGAATATCCGGTTTTTGTAAAGCCTGCAAACGCCGGTTCCTCTGTCGGAGTAAGCAAAGCCGCAAACAGAGAGCAACTGCACACTGCCGTTATAAAGGCGGCAAAGGAGGACGGAAGAATACTTATCGAGGAAAATATAATCGGTAAGGAAGTGGAATGTGCCGTTCTCGGAAACAACGAGCCGTTTGCATCCGTTCCGGGGCAGATTGCACCCGCCGCCGAATTTTACGATTATGACGCAAAATATAATAATTCGGAATCAAAGCTTTTTATCCCGGCACAGATAAGCGAAGAGCTTGCCGAAAAGGTTCGGCAGACAGCCGTAAAGGCATACCGCATACTCGGATGTACGGGACTTTCAAGAGTTGATTTCTTCGTAACGGATGACGGAAAGGTTCTTCTGAACGAAATAAACACACTTCCCGGCTTTACCTCAATCAGTATGTACCCCAAGCTGATGGCTGCCTCGGGAATTGAGGGCAGCGATCTTATAGAGAGGCTTATCGAATTTGCTTTTGAGAGGACGGAAAAAAATGTCTGAAAAGTCTATCGGTGTATTTGATTCGGGACTCGGCGGTCTTACAGCCGTCAAGGAACTTATCAAGGTACTGCCACAGGAAAACATAATATATTTCGGAGATACCGCAAGGGTCCCCTATGGCAACAGAAGTCAGAAAACCATACGCAGATATGCAAAGCAGGATGCCGAATTTCTTCTTTCAAAGGGCGTCAAGGTCATTATAGCTGCCTGCGGCACGGTAAGCTCGGTTGCAACGGAGCTTTACACCGAACTTCCGGTTCCGTTTACAGGTGTTGTTGTACCCACTGCAACTGCCGCAGTCAATGCCACCGTAAACGGGAAAATCGGAATTATCGGAACCTCCGCTACGATAAACAGCGGCTCCTACAGAAAGGAAATACTGCGTCAGAACAGCAATATCACTGTGTTCCAACAGGATTGTCCTCTTTTTGTATCCCTTGTGGAAACAGGATTCATCTCTCCGGATGATGATATAGTACGCCTTGCCGTTGAACGTTACCTTTGCAATATGAAAAAAGACGGTATAGATACCCTGATACTCGGCTGCACACATTTTCCCATTATAGCAAAGGCAATTTCAAATTATCTCGGCGATAATGTAAGACTTATAGATTCCGGCCGTGAAACCGCCGTTTTCGCTGCGGATATTCTCAGAACACATAATCTGCTTAACACAGAAAATACAAAAGGAAGCTGTTCCTATTATGTAAGTGACACAGTTGAAAGCTTCAGGCAAACAGCGGAAATTTTCCTCGGGAAAAGTGTTGAAGATGAGGTTAAGCATATAAATATCGAACAGGTGGCTTTGCAATAAATTATTAAGAAAGGAAAAAGACATAATGGAAGAAAAATATATTCTTTCCGTATGCGGAAGACAGAATGTTGACGGAAATACGGATAAAATCGAACTTGAAACCTCCGCTTCCTACGTTCTTAAAAACGGAGTACGCTATATAAGCTACAAGGAATATAATCCCGATACCCCGCTGAAGCATTATCGGACAACCGTGAAAATCGGTCCGGATAATACCGTAACCGTTATCAAGGGAGGGGAAGAAAATCATCAGCTTTTTCTTGAAAAGGGAGAAAGGCACAAATGCGAATATAATACGCCTTTCGGAAGTCTTACACTCGGTGTATATACCGAGGATGTTGATATCAGGCTTGACGATAACGGCGGAGAACTTACGGTAAGATATTCAATAGACATTGAATCTGAGCTTGCAAGCCTGAATGAGCTTACACTTAAAATCAAGGAGGCAAAAGGTAATGTCCACAGCATCAATAACAATAAGCAATCTGAATAAGGCTATAACGGATGCCTTTAAAAAAGCAATGACGGAGGGAACACTGCCGGAAGCGGAAGTACCGTCATTTATTATAGAATCACCGTCCGATCGCCGTCACGGTGATCTTGCAACAAATGCCGCTATGGTATCGGCAAAGACATTCCATCGTTCGCCGAGAATAATTGCGGAGGCAATTACCCAAAACATAGATCTGAGTGGTACAAATCTTTCAAAATACGAGATAGCGGGACCGGGATTTATCAATTTCTTTTATGATAAATCATTTTATGCACAGGTTCTTGACGAAATAAAGAACGAGGGCGAAAATTACGGAAGATCCGATTACGGAAAGGGGAAAAAAATTCTTGTCGAATTTGTTTCCGCAAACCCCACAGGTCCGATGCACGTCGGCAATGCAAGAGGCGGAGCTATCGGCGATTCCCTTTCGAGTGTCCTTGATGCGGCAGGCTATAATGTTTCAAGAGAATTTTATGTAAACGATGCTGGAAATCAGATAGAAAAATTCGCGACCTCACTTGAAATCCGTTATATGCAGCTTTATAAGGAGGGCTATGAGCTTCCCGAGGACGCATACCACGGGCAGGATATTATCGACCATGCAAAGGCATTCGCAGAGCTAAACGGCGACAAATATGTCGATGCGGAATCAGATGTAAGAAGAAAGGCACTTGTGGATTTTGCACTCCCCAAAAATATTGAGGGACTTGAAAGGGATCTTCTGAAATACCGCATAAAATATGACCGCTGGTTCAAAGAAAGCACACTTCATAACAGCGGGGCGGTAGATAATATAATAAGGCTCCTCAAAGAAAAGGGGCATACCTATGAGCAGGACGGAGCTATATGGTTCAGGGCCTCACAATTCGGTGCGGATAAGGATTTTGTTCTTGTACGCTCGAATGGTATTCCTACATATGTTGTTCCCGATATCGCATATCACTATGATAAGCTTGTTACAAGAGGTTATGATAAAGCAATAGATATCCTCGGTGCCGATCATCACGGATATGTTCCGAGGCTTAAGGCGGCTCTGACGGCACTCGGCGTGGATGCATCCAAGCTTGATGTTGTCCTTATGCAGATGGTGCGGCTTATCAGCAACGGAGAAACCGTAAAAATATCCAAAAGAAGCGGAAAGGCTATAACCCTTGTGACACTTCTTGATGAAATTCCGATAGACGCCGCACGTTTTTTCTTTAATCTCAGAGAGGCAAACAGTCATTTTGAATTTGACCTTGATCTTGCGGTTGAGCAGTCCTCGCAAAATCCTGTTTATTATGTTCAGTATGCACACGCAAGAATATGCAGTATTCTTAAAAAGCTTGATGAGGACGGAATAAAGGCAAGGGAATGTACGGCGGAGGATTATGCAAAGCTTACCGCCCCCGAGGAAATAGAGCTTATAAACAAGCTTGCCGCCTACAGTGACGAGATTATATCCGCAGCAAAGGACTATGACCCGTCACAGATAACACGTTACGTATATGATGCTGCGGCACTGTTCCATAAATTCTATAATTCCTGTCATGTCAAAAACGATGACGAATCACTCACCCAAGCCCGCCTTGCACTCTGCATTGCGACCCGAACGGTTATATCCAATGTACTGAAAATGTTTAAGATTACGGCTCCGGAGTCCATGTAAACAAATTTCCGGATAAGCAGAAAATATAAAAACGGAGGGATATTATGTTGAAGAATAAACCGCTTCTCATAACGGCACTGATATTCGGCGGAATAGGTATAATTCTTGCTATACTTACAGGTATAATGTTCTTAGCGGATGATACGAACGGTTTCAGTATAATTTCCGGGCTTCTGGGAATGAAAAGTGCAGACATCAAAGCTTCAAGTTTATGGCAGTTTTCGTTCATTTTTGAAGCGGCAGCGTTCATTCTCGGCTACAGGGCACTTGTTGAAGAGTCCGAATAACACATCCCAAATATGCGGCTGTCGCACCGGCGTAAAAACAAACGCCGTGCAACAGCCGCATATTCATTCAACCGTATTCAGTCTTTCGATTATACTTTCACTTATAAGAGAACGCACTGCACACTTTACCGCAACATGACTGCCGATATACAGCAAAACAACCGTAAGAATAAATACGGGCATGACATAAAATAAAAATATATCCCATGTCTTTATGTTCCATGCAATATATGCAAAAAATAAAGAAATGCCCCAGCCTGCCGCCGTTCCCGTTATTGTTCCGATTATAAGAATACGGTCTGCTTCGGATAATATGAGCCTGCGTATTACCCCCACCCTTGCACCGATTGCACGCATGACTGCATAGCTCATAATATTTGAGCGAACCTGAATATAATTTGAGAAAACAACAGCTGTAATAATCATAATGACAAACACAAAAATACTCAGTATAAGCTGAAAGGTCTGTGCATTGACATCATCGTAAAATTCCTTTGCCATTTCACTGTAATTATATAATTCTACATCATCGCCGGAAAGGCTCAGGATAAACTCAAGCTGATCCTCAATTTCCGTTGTTTTTTCAATATTCGATTTATCGGTATTTTTCAGTACCAGTTCTTCATAATTAAGGTCAGGATACACAGAAAATAAGTAATCAAGTGAAACAACAAGATCATTCATATCCGCCTTTACCGCATCATATGTTGACGTTACCTCTATCTGCGTACACTCAAAGCTTATATGCTCATAAATATTTTCTTCGGTCGCGTTTTTGTCGGGAATTGGTATTATCATCGTAAATACATCGCCCACAGAACAAAGACTGTCGGGGGCAATTATGCCCTTTCCCGAACTAAATTCATCCATATCAAAGCTTCCGCTTGTAATATTTATATTTTTTTCGACGCATTTCTCCGACAGCCACCGAACAGGCAAATCTATAATACAATCCTTCTCGGCATTGCCGCCCGCAAGCTTTATCATTTCCGAAGTTTTTTTATTTCTGAACAAAGGGTCAATTTTTTTTTCGGCAGCATCAATAAAGTGTTGCTCTATATATCTGTTTTCAGGTGTTTTTGAAGAGGTAAGGAAAAAAGGATGGCATAAATTATAAACCGAAGCCTCCTCCACCTCTATACTGCTGTCGGAAAGCAACTTGTCCGCGGCTTTTCTGTTAATTCCGGAGCCTGACGGGAATTGTATATAAAAGCTGTCGGAGTTGCCGCCGCCCCCCGTCATATGCAGGGAGTAATCCCTGTCATCGGTGAAAAAATCGGGATCCGCCCAGGTTGTTCCTCTGGCATTGAAGAGCGGAAGAAAGGAGCCGAATACCGACATTCCAACGCAAAGGAAAATCATTGTGATACAGGTAATCCTTTCAATACGGTTTTTTCTGCCGTATGCGTTGCGGCAGCATTTCTTCAGCTCGGTACGTGATTTCCTTGATTTTTTGGTGGTATATATTTCTTCCCTGACAGGAGATTTCTTATAGAATTTTCCAAGTTGAACAGCAAACGAAACCGCAATTATCAACGCACTTGCCGTTGCCGCACACAAAAAGGGAACTGTTCCGGCAGAAATCAGGAGTGTACGGGATGAATATGACGAAATCCAATGGAGTATAAAAAGTATCAGTGCCGATATCAGTATGGAAATTATAAGAGACAGGAGCCAGAAGATAAGAATGTATATAAATATCATTTTTTTGGCTTTTTTCTTGGAAAATCCGATACACCGCAGAAGCCTCAGATGTTTTTCAATATCCTTGAAAAAATACGAGGAAACAGAAAAAATACCGACTACCGAAGTAATTACAAAAAAGAGTGTAAGAGGTATGAATATAATATTATTTACCCTGATTTTTGTCTGCATTTGCTGACTGTCCGCCCAAGAAGAATAGGTGCTTTCAGATTCGAGATTACGGGTAAGAAACGTATCTTCCCCGGCGACAATATGTATATACATAGGTGCAATATTTTCATCCCCGATAAGTATTGTCGGTAAGCTGATTCTCCGGGAGCCGTTGTATTTTTCTCTTAAGCTCCTGAAACAGTTGTCCGTTATACCTGTCAGTATAAATTCTTTTGTTATTGTATTTCCGCTGCTGTCTTTAATTTCAAAGCTTACTCTGTCGCCGATATCCGCCTTAAGTCCGAGGAGATCATATGTCAGTTTTTCGATTGCAGCCTCGTCCTGATTTTGCGGAAGTCTGCCCTGCCGCATTGTTATAGGTATAAGACCTGCCGCAATTTCGTCCGCATAGCCTATTGTAATATTCTGATCGTCAGAGTTTAAACTCCAATAGCCTTTGAGCAGACCCGCATTTTCATTGGTAAGCTCTTTTTTATTTTCCGAAACGATATCTTCGTTCACATAATAGTCTATTAGTGTGTATGCTCCGTTTTTTTGTTTATATTTTTCATTCTCGCTGTATTTGAAGCTATCATTATACCACATAACCGTAATAATGGCAGTTATAAAAAGTGATATGCATATGACAAGGCTGATAAATCTTCCTTTATGCGAACGTATATATTTACCGATAATAAAGAGGGAACCTTTCATTGTATGTCACCCCCTAAAACACCGTCACTTATTGTAATGATTCTGTCAAAGCGTTTTGCGATGCTTTCGTCATGTGTTACTACTATAAGAGTTACGTTCAATTTGTTTGAAATATTGAAAAGGAGGTCGATAACCGCCTTGGAACTTTTCTTATCGAGATTTCCCGTAGGCTCATCACACAGCAGAACCGTCGGTTCATTGACCAAAGCACGGGCAATAGCCACCCTTTGCTGTTGACCTCCCGAAAGCTTTGAGGGAAGGTGTTCGCATCTTGAATCAAGATCAAGATATTCCGTAAGCCTACCTATACGCATTTTATCAATTTTTTTACTTTGGAGCATCAGCGGCAGTATAATATTCTCATAGGCTGTAAACTCCGGTAAAAGGTTGAATGATTGAAAAACTATGCCGATATTTTTCAGGCGGAAATCGTCAAGCTTATTCTGAGACATTTCGGTAATATCCGTATTGTCATATTTTATACTTCCGCTGTCGGCACGTTCAAGACCCGCAATCAGATGAAGAAGTGTAGATTTTCCGGAGCCGCTTGCACCGGTAACGGCAATTTGTTCCCCGCTTTTTATTTTAAGCGAGCAGTTTTTAATTGCCATGACAGGAGCTGCACCACCGGTGTAGGTTTTTGAAAGGTCATTTACTGTAATATCCATATTTACATCCTCCGATAGATTAAAATATTTTATATTCACAGTATAATAACATTTCCCGGAAATTAAAATCCTTCTGTTGTTTTTGGTACCTATTCCGTGTCATTTGGTGCCGGAGTATCAACATCGCCAATCTGTGTATTTTTCCTCCGTATCCGCTATGTTTAAAATTATTGTTATATTTGCTGTTTATTTTGCGGTCTGAGCATAACGCTGACAATAAACATATCTTCGTCCTCACTTATATCAAGAATACCGTCATATTTTTTAGCGATGCTCTCAACGTTTTTTAAGCCATAGCCGTGATATATATTATCCGATTTTGAACTGTGCAGCCCGGCGTTATTTTTTAAAACAGATTGCTCTATCCGATTTTTAACAGTAAAAATATAATATCCTCCTTTTTCGGTAACAGATATGCTAAGCTGCCTGTTATACCCTATTTTCTGCAATGCCTCTATTGCATTATCGCATAAATTGCCCAGCAGAGAAATTAAATCCGTGCCGTCTATATTCTCAATGCTGCTCTTAATTACGGTTTTTATGTCAATATCGTTTTCTTTGGATTTTTTGTACATAACATTAAGTATTGAATTTAGGTATGGGTTCGATGTGCCGAATATATATGATGTTTTCTCAAGCTCGTTCTTTAAACTGTCACACAGCTTTTCGGCTTCATTTATATTTCCGCTTTCAATAAGCTCGGATATACATAATACCCGGTTTTTCATATCATGCTTGATTTTTGCAATCTCTCTGATATATTGATTTGACTGTTCAATTTGAGATTTATACATCTCCTGTTCGCTTTGCATAACTTCATTTTGTATTTCTAAAACATGGCTTTTGCGGATTTTCTCAATCAGCAATATAACCGATATATTAACGATGATTATAGCAAATATTATAGCTTCAATATAATATCTGACCCAATATTCAACGAAGAAATTTGACGCCGTTCCGAAAAGAAATATTATTACTATGAATGATATACAAAATACGACAGTGTGTGTTATAATGTCCTTACGGATTTTTTTACAGGATTTTTTTCGGGCAAATATATAAATTAAAAATCCTGCCGTAAAATAAGCGGATAAATCAAATATTGTTATATATTCCGGATTCTTCCGAAAAAGATCGTCAGGATCCGAAAATATAACAAATACCGCAAATAAATAAAACAGTACCGAGGATATAAGGAAAATTAAATTTATCAGCAAGGGGATCCCGATTTTTTGTGATATTCTGTTTTTAAATACAAATAAACAATATAAAACCGATATAACCGAAAATGCAATTGCCCTTAACCCGGCACGCCATAGCAGGGCACAGTCCAATATCACAATTATCGAGTTCCCGATAAAATAATCAGCCAAAAGCATCAGTGCGGATGCCGGAATTATAAATGCAAGAGTTTTAGCCTTGCTGTATTTGCGTGATAAAAAGCAGCCGCAAAGCATTGTGAGTACGACCGGAAATGCACAATTAACGAACATTGCAAATATTTCCTGAAATATATTATTCATTCAGCACCGCACTCCTTTTGAGAAATTCGGTTTTTACATATTTCAGTCTGTTCCTGCTAACCGGAACGAGTTCGGAATGTGATAATGTAATCTCATTTGAAGAGATTTGCAATATATGATCAAGATTTACAATATATCCGGCATGAACACGAATAAATCCGTGGCTGTGCAGTTTTTCTTCCATTTCAGCGAGGGTGTTCCTTTGGGTATAGGTTTTATCTGTTGTATGTATAATAATACTGTTTACCATTTTTTCGATATAGATTATGTCAGAAAGTCTGATTTTATAAATCTGCGAGTTTATTGTTACGGTAAGAAAGTGCATAAGCTGATTGTTTCTGTTAAATCTTTTTATAACGCTTTCAAAATCCTCCGTAAGTCTGCCTTTTCTTATAAAACCAACGGAGTCGGTTGAATTATATGCTTCAAAAACGAGAGCTTCCTTATTGGTTACAAAAATAATAGAGGTATTGCTTTTATCGTAGTGCCTTGCAAGCTTTATTCCGTTTAATCCCGGCATATCAATATCGAGAAAAAGCAAATCGTAGCTTTTTCCCGAATTTAACAAGACGATAGGTCTTGTATATGTATCAAGTATCTCAATATTATCGGAAAATGTCTTTTTTATCAACTTTACCATTATATTTATAAAGCTCTGTTCATCATCACATACGGCTATCTTCAGCATATAAAATACCAACTTCATACTTCAATTTTTTATTGTACTTTAAAGTACCATATCAGATTTTATCATTGGTATAACGTGCTGTCAATCCCCCGGATGTAAAACATCCGGATTTATAGGGTAAATGTATTTCATTATTGAATAAACCCGCATTTATAGGTTAATTCTTAACTTATAGATTTCTTATAAACTGTACCAATAACTGTTATACTTAACCCGGTGGTAATGATGATAGATTATAAAGCAATCGGCAGAAGAATAAGTTTATACAGAAAAAAGAAAGGACTGACACAGGCAGCCCTTTCGGAGATGTTGGGTGTATCCGAAAGCTATATAAGCCAGGTGGAGCGTGGAATTACGAAAATCTCCCTTTCCAGACTTGATGAAATATCCGAAGTTTTATCAACGGATATTGCACTGCTCATTTCGGATAACGTTGTTTTGCCGGATATGTCGGTCAACTCGGAGGTTTTTGAAATTATCAAAAACTGGGATAAGGAAAAGACGGATTTCCTTATAAAACTTCTGTTGTGTGCCGACAAGCAATTGTGAACGAAGTGTTATCATTTGTTATCTAAAAAGTCCGCAAAACCATTCTAAAATATCTTCGAACATTTTTTCATCCCTTTCCGTCGGTTTTATATTTGTTGAGTTCAATATAAACCATGGGAAAGTTATTTTACATAGGGTATGGACTTTACGGTATAAAAATGGCTGCCAACGGCATATTTATGCCTAAAATATTATTTTATGTCAGGGGGAATTATTATTCAAAACATTATTTTTATAATCGATAGTTTAACATACTATGTATCAATTCTTATCTTATCAACTAAGCTTTTAGGAGCCAAAGGTAAACCTAAAATAATCGCTGTATCATTTTCATTTTACATATTGTCCTTAGTCATCGTCTGCTGCCGGGATTATATAATGTCACTCGGTAATATATTTACAGTAATAATCAGTTATTTATCTCCTTACAGAATATTCATGTTTTTGGCGGCAAATGTTTTGTTTGCAAGATTATGTTTGAGAAATATACATATCAAAACAATAGTAGCTGTACAACTTTTTATTTTTTCGATCAATATGTTGGTAGTAACGTTTTTGTGGTCTTTTGTTACCGGAGAATATAATCATTCCATGCGTAATTATATTGAATTGATTGAAAATATTATCTTGATGATTTGCTGCATTTTAATTTCCTGTACAGGTGTTAGTACAAAGATAATCCGCATCCTTAACTGCACATCTAAGGCTATAAAAAGATTGATTGTGCTGCTTACGATATGTATAGCTTTTGTGACCTCGATTGTTGTATATTCGCTCCCGTCTTATTCATCACCTTTCAATAAAAAAACAGCTTTGGAAAACATTGTGAAAATATCGTTTATTTTTCTTATTATCCTTATACTCGTTATAGTCCTACTATTGCTTACGTATTCTGTTTCAAACAAGCATATCAGAAGTGTAGCGGATAATTTGGAAAAGCAGATTGAGATACAATCTGAGCATTATATGACACTTTCAAAATATAATTTTGAGCTGAGAAGATTCCGACATGATTATAAAAATATGTGTATAGGTGTGAGTGCCTTAATATCCGAGGGAAAAAATGATGAGGCACTTGAAATACTGAAAAGAGATAATCCTGTTTTTGAAACCGACCTGATAAAATATGATACCGGAAACGGAATAGTTGACGCACTCCTTGCCGATAAGCAGAGGAAAGCTGACGAAACGGATGCAGAAATAAGATTTGAGGGGGCATTGCCGGCAAATATGATAAAACCGGCAGATCTATGTATCATTTTTGGAAATACCATTGATAATGCAATCGAAGCCTGCACAAAGCTCGACTCCGCAGAAGAAAGAATAATAACGGTAAAATGTGCCTGCAACAGCGGGTTTGTATTTGTCGATATCATAAATCCCGTGTCAAAAAAGGTAGAAATAAAGGGGCATATTCCCAAAACGAGCAAGGCGGACAAGACAATGCATGGCTTTGGTCTTTATTCCGTTGAAAAGGCACTGAATCAATATGAAGGACAACTGAATGTTGAATGTGATGACAGACAATTCCATGTTTCTATGGAATTAAGCATTGTATAAGCAATGGGGAAGTTACTTTAGCTGACACTCCCTGCGTGCAGCGTACTTCCACCGCCGGGTTACTGCCCGTTTCGCCACACCAAAAAAGCTGCCCGCCTAATCAGGCAGACAGCTTTTTTTGATCCGACCGGACCGAATATAATTAATTTTATCTTACCGTCACATTACAAACAATTACCGAACCGCTTGAAGTTTTAGCCTTAAGTGTAGCCTTTCCGGTGCCCTTTGCAACCACCTTTCCGTCGGTTACGACTGCTACCTTGCTGTTGGTAGTTGTCCATTTGAGATTATTGCTTCCTTTTACAACTATGTCCATATATTGACCTTCGGACAGCGTGAGCGAGATATTATTTGTAGAATTATCCGAAACAGTAATAGTGATGCTGCCCACTCTTATACCATATCGACTATTGACGATAACCAGGCAATCATCCGTTTTACCGTTCGATGTTTTGGCGGTTATCGTTGCTGTGCCGACTCCCTTTGCGGTTATCTTTCCGTTAGATACAGTCGCAACCTTACTGTCACTTGTTGTCCATGTCACTTTCTTATTTGTGGCATTACTCGGAAATATGGTTGTGGTTACGGTTGCAGACTGTCCCTCCGTAAGAGTTAAGAATGTATCACTAAGCCAAATACTCGTCGGATTCACTGTATTACTTTTTACCGTAACCTTACAGGTCGCCTTTTTACCATTCGATGTTTTAGCGGTTATTGTGGCTGTGCCGACTCCCTTTGCCGTTATCTTACCGTTGGATACAGTCGCAACCTTACTGTTGCTTGTCGTCCATGTAACTTTCTTATTTGTGGCATTACTCGGATTTACTGTTGCTTTGAGCGTTGTAGTCTTGCCCTTTTCAAGACTTACGCTTGTCTTACTGAGCTTAACGCTTGTCGGATTAACCGTCTTCGGATTCTTTACAGTTACCTTACACGTTGCCTTTTTGCCGTTTGCTGTCTTTGCGGTTATTGTGGCTGTGCCGACTCCCTTTGCCGTTATCTTACCG
>CANQAJ010000030.1 GCA_947589365.1 uncultured Clostridia bacterium
TGAATATGGGAAAAAATTTTTTATATCAAATTTAAGTATAATATTACATAATTTTGTTTTATATTATTTTTGACATTTATTTTTATTTTATTATATTAAAAAATAAATTTAATTTTTATCAGACCCATAATTTGGGTAAAAAACTATCTTGGACTGACTGTGTATATGTGCTAACCATCGGTTGTTCTTCTAATATAGATTTTATGTCGAACCTTTTTATCACTGTTTTCTTGTCCGCTGATAAAAGTGTCATCGAAACATTGGAAAAGTCTATACGACCGTCAGAACTTGTATTACTTAGTACCCTGCAACCAAAGTCTATTGATAACTTTATACTGTTGTATACTTGCTGTATATCACCCTTAGATGACTCCTCGTCCTGGGATGATTCTTTTGATGTGTCATCTACTTTTTCGCTTGATTCACTTATGTCACTTGATTCATCTGAGTCACTTGATTCACTTGTGTCACTTGGTTCGCTTGATTCGCTTGGGTCAGTTGAACTGCCCTCTGTTGAAAGTTCAGACACGTCTACAGATTCATCAGGTATCAAGACACTACTTTCAGTGTTTTCATTCGATGAGTCTGATATTTCTGACTCGTCTGTGACCTCAGAATCCGTTGACTGCTCTTCTTCAGGTATACCCCCACTATCACCTACTTCCGACTCAGTAGTGAGTACCGAACCATCATCTACCGCTATCGCCGATAACGACATTGACGATGCTAATACCATCGATAACAAACACACTGATACTACTCTCTTAAAGTTTTTCATCGAACTACCGCCTTTCCTGACCTATTTTTTAGATTTCTTTTTATATATTATAAAATTAAGTACCTATTTTAAATAACAGGTAGCGTTAGTTTGTTCATGTTGAACTGAAAATTTTGACAGTCGTAGTGAGATGCTCAGGCATAAAAAATAGACCGATAGTGTACACTATCGGTGCATTGATGTTCTTTAACTTTTATCCTATTAGTATATTAGCATACACAAAACCCCGTGTTCCATAGAATATACTGCATATACTCTCTCTGCACTTTTTTTCATTATAATAGACCAATGACCCAGAGGGGATTTCTTAAAGTTATCTACCCATCCCTTTGGGTCATACTCAGCAATTATTTGATTACAATTAGATGTACCAGTACTATAGAAATTTCCATGGGCTAATGTTTGCTCTACAATACAGTATTCAAGAGAGTCTCTCTCGATCGAAGTAGCATCTTTAATGTCTTCTTTAGGACTATATACTCCATTAACAAAAGCCTCTGGTATTCCAATACGTATTTCCTCCTTCTCATCCTCAGGTAGTGCATCAAACCACTGTTGCCTCTCCTTTGCGTTTTCTTCGGTATAACCATCCCATTTAACTTCGTTAAGACCAGCCTGTCGTCTATAATAATTAATGTACTGCACTATCTCAGGACACTCGTACATTTCATATCCGCCTGTAGAGTATACCTTGTCCTTTTCATGTTCACTTGCTACCCATTTTTTAGCTGTTGAAGAACTTACACTTGAAGATTGGGTACTTTCACTCGGCTTTGAAGTATTTTCAATACTATCCTCATCTAAATCGGGAATCTGACCCCTATGCCATATTTTGTCGCTACTCGGCTTAGAACTGCTACCCCCTCTATTCTGTGTTCCACTCGGTTTTGAGGTGTTACTACTCGGTTTTGAGGTGCTTCCATTATTACCACTGTTACTACTATTACCACTGTTTACGCTATTTGCACTCACAACGACCTCTATGTCAACCCTATACCTGCCGTCCTCTGTCGATATTCCTACTGTGCTACTACCTACACCATTCGCCGTTACCGTGTGACCATCATAGTACGCTATGTTACTGTTACTGTAATGTGCTACAAGCGACCTCTCTGTCGCATTGGATGGCATTACCCCAGGCTCTAATGACACACTCTCCCCAACCCTTAACTGCAACGATGACTTCGGGAGAGATAGAGAAGTAATGGGGACTTGTGCAGGACTGCTTGGCTTACTGCTCTCTTTTGAACTTTCAACCTTGCTCGACTCCTGCTTACTTGCTTCTTTTTTACTTGACTCCTGCTTGCTCGACTCTGTTTTGCTTGATTCCTGCTTGCTTTTATCGCTGTCTTTACTGCTTTCTGCCGAAGATTCACTCTGTGAGCTTTCGGGAGAGCTTGTTTCCTCGCTCACTTTTTCACTTTCAACAGAACCTTCTGTGCTTTCATCAACCTTGGATTCTGTACTGCCCGTTTCACTCCCCGAACCGTTGCAGGCAACCAATGCTCCGCCAATACCGACAGATGCTGCCAAAACAATGGCGGCAATAATTATAATTTTCTTTTTTTTCATGCCGGACACCCTTTCTGTTAATTTTGATAAGAACATTATGTTGGTCGGAATAGAACATTCCGATTTTTCAAATAATGTAATCTCAATTTGATTATACTACACATTAAAAATTTTTTCAACAAAAAAATACAAAATTTATAAAAATTTATAAAAATAGAATAGTAACTTGAAAGTATGTCCTGCATTTTATTTTGTTTTGAGATTTTACTGGATTAGTGATAAATACCTGTTAGTAAAAATATGAAAATATACTATATGTTCATAGCTATTTACTCATTTAAAAACTCAGGATTTAGAAATAAAAATTATTTGCTATTTTTATTCCTATAAAGTATAATAAATTTATACGAATGAGTTGTGTTTGAAATAATGAAGTTATAAAAAGGGGGATATTTTTGTGAAATACCGTACATTACCCCACGGTGGGGAGAAGATAGGCATTATAGGCATGGGTTCGTCTGTTATTGGTGAGCATTCGGAAAAAAACATTATCGAAACCGTTCGTTATGCGGTGGAAAACGGAGTTAATTATTTTGACCTTGCGGCTGGTCACGCAGGCTGCTTTCCGGCTTACGGCAAAGCATTGGCTGATTGTAGGAAAAAGGTATATTTGCAGATACATTTCGGTGCAAATTATACAACAGGGGAATACGGATGGACAACTAATCTTGAACAAATCAAACGCTCAATAGATTGGCAGCTCAATAGTCTGAAAACAGACTATATTGACTTTGGTTTTATACATTGTCTTGATGAAATGACGGATGTAGATGCCTATGAAAAAAGCGGAGCATTACAATATGTGCTTGATATGAAAGCACAGGGGGTTATCCGTCATATCGGACTTTCCTCACATAACCCCGAAATTGTACATCATGTTCTTGACAGGAATATTATTGATATGCTTATGTTTTCCATAAATCCCATGTACGATTACGGAAAAGGCGATTATGCTATTGGCTCGGACAGTGAAAGACAGTTTCTGTACCGCCGCTGCGAAAAGGAGGGAGTAGGCATATCCGTAATGAAGCCGTATAACGGAGGACAGCTGCTTGATGAAAGACAGTCACCGTTCGGCAAGGCACTTACTACCTCACAGTGTATTCAATATGCTCTTGATAAACCCGGAGTTGTTACGGTTCTTCCGGGAGTGGCAAATGTGGAGCAGCTAAAGCAGAGTCTTTCATATCTTGAAGCATCAGAGGAAGAGCGTGATTATTCAATTATTTCCGAGCTTACACCCGAGGAATCAAAGGGTCGCTGCGTTTATTGTAACCATTGCGAGCCGTGTCCTGCCGGTCTTAACATAGGTCTTATAAATAAATATTACGACCTTGCATTGGTTGGTGATCCCCTTGCTGTTGACCATTATAAGACGCTTACAAGGAATGCCGATGATTGTATAGGCTGCTCACATTGCAATAAACGCTGCCCGTTCCATGTTGACCAAAAGGCAAGGATGAAAGAAATAAGCGTATATTTCAGATGAATAAGCAGGTATGCGATAGTGATATTGTAATTGCTCAGGATAATCAATGTATGTCAGTTTATTGATACATAGCCGGATGTCCGATTGGCGGAGGTCCGTTGCATACACTCGGAACTGCAACACGAATTAAGTGATATATATGCGGTTGACAAACAGGCTTAAAAATTGGTAAAATATATTGTTGACAGGCATATTATGCTTGAATTTAATGGTGAAAGATGGTTTGTTATGATAAAAAGTATGACAGGCTATGGCAGATTTGAGGGTGTTGTTGAGGGAAGAAGAATCGTATTTGAAATTAAGTCCGTAAATCACAGGTTTTTCGAGCTTCAGTGCCGCACACCGAGAGGCTGTGGCTTAATAGAGGAAACCATTAAAAATTTGGTGTCCGAATATGTTACAAGAGGAAAAATTGATGTTTTTGTATCAATAGAAGCAGATGATGAGGTCGCCGCAGAGGTGAGTCTCAACCATTCGCTTGCCGCTGGATATATTAATGCATTGAGAGAGCTTCGAGATAAATATGGGCTGACGGATGATATAACGGTTTCGCTTGTCGCAAAATACGGCGATATTTTCACGGTACACAAGGCTCCGGAGGATGAGGAGAAGCTGTGTGAGATAGTTGAGCAGGCAGGTAAGCAGGCACTTGAGGCATTTGTTGCAATGCGTGAGCGTGAAGGCGAAAAGCTTAAGGAGGATGTGCTTGAAAGGTGTGATACCATAATCGGATTGGTGTGCCGTATAGAACAGAGATATCCGCAGATGGTCGAGGAATATCGAAATAAGCTGTTTGCAAGACTGAATGAAATACTCGATGACGGGACCGCCGATCCTCAGAGAATACTGACTGAGGCTGCAATCTTTGCCGACAAGACAGCGGTTGACGAGGAGACGGTAAGGCTTAGGAGCCATATAGACCAGCTTAAGTGTATGCTTTCGGGGAGTGAAGCGATAGGAAGAAAGCTTGACTTTATAGTTCAGGAAATGAACAGGGAAGCAAATACGATCGGTTCCAAAATCAGCGATGCGGAGCTTGCACATAAGGTTGTGGATATCAAATCCGAAATAGAAAAAATCAGAGAGCAAATTCAGAATATCGAATAATATATCCGTTTGTCCGGGTTATGCTCAATAATAATATCTGGAGTTGATTATATGCTTCTTATAAATATCGGTTACGGAAATATGCTTTCGGCGGCAAGGGTTATAACGATAGTCGCACCGGAGGCTTCTCCCGTCAAGAGAATTGTGCAGAGTGCAAGGGAAAGACATATGCTTATTGATGCGACCTGCGGAAGAAAAACCAAATCGGTTATCGTAACGGACAGCAACCATGTTGTGCTGTCGGCAATTTCCGCTGAAACACTTGCACACAGAATAAGCGGTACGGACAGCGGCGAGGAGGAAGAAGGAAATGAAAAATAGCGGACTTTTGCTTGTTATCTCGGGACCTGCCGGTGCGGGAAAGGGAACTGTTGTTTCAAGGCTTGTAAAGGACAAAAATATACGTCTCTCAATTTCCGCAACAACAAGGCCGCCAAGAGGAAAGGAAGAGAACGGCAGGGAATATTATTTTTACGAGCGGGAGCAATTTGAAAAAATGATATCCGAAAACGGCTTTATAGAATACGCACAGTATCTCGAAAATTATTACGGTACCCCAAAAAGACCTGTTGAAGAATGGCGGGAAGAGGGCAAGGATGTCATCCTTGAGATAGAAGTACAGGGCTGTGAAAAAGTGAAGAACTCAGTGCCGGACTGTATAAGTATTTTCATAATGCCTCCGTCTATGGAAATTCTTGAAAAAAGACTCCGCGGCAGGGGAACGGAAACAGAGGAAAACATACAAAAACGAATGAAAAGGGCAAAGGAAGAGCTTGCACTTGCAAAGAATTACGACTATGTGGTTGTAAATGATACACTGGGGGACTGCGTGGAAAATGTAAAGGCAATAATAACGGCGGAAAAGCTCAGATCTCAAAGATTGAGCTTTGACATATAAAATCAGGAAAGGGAGTTTTTATTATGTATGAACATTATACAAGACCTTCGGTAGATGATATTTTTGCGGGTAAGATGAGTAAATATTCACTTGCAATAGCCGTTGCAAAAAGGGCAAGAGAGATAACCGATGATATGCAGAACGATAAGGGTAAGGTATGTGATAAGCCTGTTATCGTTGCAGTAGAGGAATTTAAAAATCACAAATATTCAATTCTTGAACCGGATATAAATGAATGAGAAATTTTTAGCTGCTGCTGTCGCTGTTGAAAAAACGGGTTACAGCTATGACAGACTTTACAACTATGCTGTTCCCGAAGAAATGTCCGGAAAGCTCTTTGAGGGCTGCCGTGTAAAGGTAAGCTTCGGACACGGACTCAGGCAGGGAATTGTAATGCATCTTTATGAAACCGAGGATATATCGGGACTGAAGGAAATATCTCAGCTTATAGACAGGGAGCCTGTATTGTCGGCGGAGATGCTGTCTCTCGGCGAATTTATGAAGGAGCATTGCTACTGCACATATTTTGATGCGTTTAAAGCTATGCTGCCGACAGGCTTGTCCGTCAGGCTTACATACAGCTATAGTGCGGATAAGGATGCGGATATATCGGGTTTTCTCCTCAGTTCGGAGGAAATAGGTGTTGTTGAATATCTGCTTGCCCGAGGAAAGCCTGTAAGGCAGGATTTGCTGTTGAAGGCACTTTCCGTAAATGACGAGGGTATACTTGACTGCCTTGTTGAGAAAGGAATAATAAATAAAACCGAAACGATAAAGAAACGCATTTCGGATGTTACCGTAAGAATGATAAGGATTAAGGGAGAAATACCGGAGAGAAAATATACCCCCTCACAGGAGGAGGTGCTCAGGGTACTGACGGATGTAGGAGAAGCTTCGGTCAAGGAAATATGCTATTTTACGGGAGTCGGTATTTCCGTACCGGATAATCTCGTAAAAAGGGGAATATGTGAATATTTTGACGCCGAGCCGCCAAAAACCGAACCTTTAACGGAAGCTGAAACAGCCGGGGAAAATATAATCCTTACAAGTCAGCAGGAGCAATCCTACAATGATTTGTTAAAGCAATATAAAAGCGGAAAACCGTCAGTGTCGCTGCTTTACGGAATAACGGGAAGCGGCAAAACATCGGTTTTTATGAAGCTTATCGACAGGGTAAACGAGGACGGCAGGGGAATAATATGCATGGTTCCCGAAATTGCCCTGACGCCGCAGCTTTTATCAAAGTTTACCGCAAGATACGGAAAACGTATAGCAATATTCCACAGCGGTTTATCCCTTGGGAAAAGACTTGAGGAATGGAAAAGGGTTAAAAACGGTCAGGCAAATATTGCGGTAGGGACACGTTCGGCAATATTTGCACCTATGGAAAATATAGGTCTTATAGTTATGGATGAGGAGCAGGAGTACAGCTATAAATCATCTGCGGCACCGAGATTCCACGCAAGGGAGCTTGCAAAATACAGGTGCCTTATCAATAAATGTCCGCTTGTCTTATCATCTGCGACACCATCGGTGGAAAGCTGCTACTATGCACAAAACGGAAGATATCTTCTGAGCAGACTTGACAGACGTTACGGAAATGCAAGACTGCCTCACGTTATAACAGCGGATATGAATATAGAGCGTGAGCAGGGGAATAATTCCGGCTACAGCTCGGTTCTGCTTGAAGCGATTGACGATAATCTGAAATACGGTCACCAGTCAATAATACTTCTTAACCGCAGAGGGCATAATACTTTTGTTGCCTGCCGCTCATGCAATGAGGTGATATCCTGTCCGAACTGCTCGATATCACTAACATTTCACAGTGCTAATAACAGACTTATGTGTCACTACTGCGGATACAGCATACCCGCACCCGATAAATGTCCTTCCTGCGGTTCCGATAAGCTCAGATATTCGGGAGCGGGAACGCAAAGGGCGGAGCAGGAACTGAGGGGATTTTTCCCGGATGCACGGATACTGCGGCTTGATACGGATTCCACCATGCAAAGATATGCTTATGAGAAAAAACTTGGTGATTTCCGTAACGGTGAGTATGATATAATGCTTGGCACACAGATGGTAGCAAAGGGGCTTGATTTCCCGAATGTTACGCTCGTGGGGGTTTTGTCTGCGGACAGTATGCTGCATGGGGATGATTTCAGGAGCTATGAGCGTACGTTTTCACTTCTCACTCAGGTTGTAGGACGCTCCGGCAGAGGCGGACTCGAGGGCAGGGCGATAATTCAGACCTATGAACCGCAGAACCCTATAATAGAATTTGCCGCCGCACAGAATTATGATGAATTTTTCAAGGCTGAAATAGTATTAAGACGTGCAATGCTGTATCCGCCGTTTGCGGATATAGGTGTTGTTGCCTTTTCCTCGCAGGACAGGCAAAAAACGCATGATGCGGCGGATTATTTTACGGACAGACTAAAGGCTGTCGCAAAAGAAATTTATTCCGAGCTTCCGCTGCGTGTTATGGGGCCGTCACCGGCTGCCATATCAAAAATCGGCGGCAAATATCGGTACAGGATAATTATAAAATTCAAAAACTGTAAAAGATTTCGTGAAATGATGTCGGGACTTCTTATTGAATTCGGAAATAACAGACAGTATTCGGAGGTTTCCGTATATGCCGATATAGACCCCGACAGCATTATATAGAATTAAAAATATATGCACAATAACGGTGCGGAAGACATGGAGGATGTTATGGCTTTAAGAAATATTGTAAAAGAGGGCGACCCGATTTTGACAAAGGTATGCCGCCCGGTAGAAAAGTTTGACGAAAAGCTTGCAACGCTGCTCGATGATATGTATGAAACCATGATTAATGGTGAGGGAGTCGGTCTTGCCGCACCGCAGGTGGGAATACTCCGCAGGATTTTTGTAATAGATATCGGCGACGGAAAGCTGGAATTTATAAATCCGAAAATAGTCAAGACAAAGGGAAAGCAGGAGGGCAGCGAGGGATGTCTTTCATGCCCGGGCGAATTTGGTATAACCGTGCGTCCTATGTATGTGACAGTAATTGCATATAACAGGTGCGGAGATAAATTTACTCTCAATGCCGAGGGACTTCTTGCAAAGGCAATATGCCACGAAAATGACCATCTTGACGGTATTCTTTTCAAGGAACACGTTATAAGAAAGATAGACCCTTCGGAGCTTAAGGATTAAGGGAACGGGGGATAATATGAAAATAGTGTTTATGGGTACTCCCGATTTTGCTGTTCCGTGTCTGAGGGCTCTTGTGGCTGACGGAAATGAAATTGTAGGGGTATTTTCGCAGCCTGATAAACCGAAGGGAAGAAAGCTTACCCTGACACCTCCGCCGGTAAAGACGGCGGCAATCGAAAACGGTCTTAAGGTTTATCAGCCAACCACTCTGAGGGACGGTAAGGCTCTTGATATATTAAAGGAGCTTGAACCGGAAATGATAGTGGTTGCCGCATACGGTCAGATACTTCCAAAGGAAATAATTGAATTTCCCAAGTACGGCTGTATAAATGTACACGCTTCACTTCTACCCGAATACAGAGGAGCTTCACCGATACAAACAGCGATAATTGACGGCAGGACTAAAACCGGAGTCACGGCAATGTATATGGATGTCGGACTCGATACGGGCGATATGCTTATGAAAACAGAGGTTGAAATAGGTGAAAACGAAACCGCTGATGAGCTTCACGACAGACTTTCACAGGCGGGGGCGGAGCTTATAGTAAAGGTGGTACACTGTGCATTGGAGGGTACACTTGTAAGAGAAAAACAGGATGACAGTAAATCATCATATGCTAAAATGCTTACAAAGGATATGTCGGTTATAGATTTTACTGAAAAAGCACGGGATGTGCATAACCGGATAAGAGGTCTTAACTCGTGGCCGGGTGCAGCCGCACAAATTAACGGTAAAAAGGTTAAGCTGCACAGGACACTTGTTTCAAAGGAAAGCGGAGAGCCGGGAGAGGTGCTTTCGCTGAATCCTCTGATTGTAGCCTGTGGTGAGGGTGCGATTGAGATAATTGAAATCCAGCCCGAGGGAAAAAGGAAAATGACTGCACAGGAATTTATAAACGGACTGCATGAAAGCAATCCGAAAAACCTGAGATTTTCATAAGGAGCAGATAATGTCAAAATCGTCAAGGCAGCTTGCATTTGAGGCTCTTATGCGGGTTGAGAATGAACAGGCATATTCAAATATAACTCTCAATGTTGTGCTTTCCGAAAATAGAGCGGATATGCGTGACAAGGCATTTACTTCCGTGTTGTTTTACGGGGTACTTGAAAAAAAGCTTTTGCTTGATTATAATTTATCCCGATTTTCGGAAAAACCTATAAATAAGCTTGATAAGGAAATGCTCGTAATACTGCGTATGGGGCTTTATCAGTTGTTTTTTATGGACAGTGTGCCGCCTTCGGCAGCCGTAAATGAAAGCGTGAAGCTATGTAAAGAAAATAACCTTTACAATGCTTCGGGTTATGCAAACGGTGTTCTGAGGTGTGCTTCAAGGTCTGACGGGTTGTCTCTTCCGAACAGGCGTAAAGGTAAGAACAAGTATTTATC
This sequence comes from uncultured Clostridia bacterium, assembly GCA_947589365.1. Classification (GTDB taxonomy): domain Bacteria; phylum Bacillota; class Clostridia; order Oscillospirales; family Acutalibacteraceae; genus UBA1213. Next base: position 10,421 of record CANQAJ010000030.1, read on the forward strand.
AATAAAATATTCCTGCCCCGAAAATATAATTAAATTGTGGAGGGATAGCTACGGAGATGATATAACCGAGGGAATACTTTCTTCTCTTGAGGGCAGACCGCCGATTGCGGCGAGGGTAAATACGCTGAAAACAGACAGTGATAAGTTGATTTTATCGTTACGCAGCCGACATATAAAGTCGGAAGCCTCGGGGATTATTGATGATTGTATTATGCTGAAAGAAACAGGTTCGATAGAAAATATCGGACAGTATTCGGAGGGACTTTTTCATGTGCAGGATCCGGCTTCGCAGCTTTGTTGTCGATTATTAGGTGCAAAGCCGGGCAATACTGTTATTGATGCCTGTTCTGCACCGGGAGGAAAAGCCTTTACAATAGCCCAGCATATGGGGAACATCGGAAATATAATTTCCTGCGATATGTATGAAAACAGGCTGAGGCTTGTAAGACAAGGGGCAGAGAGGCTTGGGATTGATATTATACGAACCGTTGCTGCCGACAGCTCAACATATAATGATTTTCCGATTGCGGACAGGGTTCTTTGTGATGTGCCGTGTTCGGGTCTCGGAATAATAAGGAGAAAACCGGAACTTAGATATAAAAATGATTTAGGACTTGACAGTTTGCCCGATTTGCAGTATCTTATACTGTGTAATTGTGCCTGTTTTGTTAAAAGGGGAGGCATACTGATATATTCGACCTGCACCCTCAATCCTGCCGAAAACGGCATGAATATACGAAAATTTCTCAAAGAGCATGATGAATTTGAGCCTTATACACTTGCTGTTCCCGACGGCATTGCGAGAGGAATTGATGAGCCTGATAATGAGCTTACGTTGTTTCCGCATATAAACGGAACGGACGGCTTCTTTATCGGTGCGGTAAAGAGGAAGTGACCTGTATGCAGACAGATATAAAATCCATGTATCCGAGTGAGCTTGAGGATATGCTCGGTGAGCTTGGGGAACCCGGGTACAGAGCAATGCAAATCTTTAAATGGCTGCATGGGGGCGTAAATTCCTTTGACAAAATGACCAATATTTCTCAAAAATTACGCCAAAAACTTAGTGAAAACTGCTATATATCTCATGCGGCTATTGAAAAAAAGTTGATTTCGTCTTATGATGATACAAGGAAGTATTTATTTTCCTTTGCCGATGGGGAATGTGTTGAATCTGTTCTTATGAAGTATCACCACGGATATACGAGCTGTATATCCACTCAGGTCGGCTGTAAAATGGGTTGTACTTTCTGTGCAACAGGAAAGAGCGGGTTTTCAAGAAATCTGACTGCCTCGGAAATGTTAGCACAGCTTCAGACAGAACAAAAGGATAACAGCATACGTATATCCAATGTTGTTCTTATGGGAATGGGCGAGCCGCTTGATAATTTTGATAATGTCATACGGTTTTTAAGGCTTGTCACCGATGAGAACGGTATGAATATAGGGATGAGGCATATATCCCTTTCAACCTGCGGGATAGTGCCGAGGATATATGAGCTTGCGGATTTGAAGCTTCAGCTTACGCTTTCGGTGTCACTTCATGCACCGAATGATGAAATAAGAAGCAGGACTATGCCGATAAACAGGAGATATGATATAGGAAGTCTGCTCGATGCCTGCCGTTATTATTGCAGACAGACAGGGAGGAGAATATCCTTTGAGTATGCGATGATACACGGTGTAAATGACAGTGACCGTTGTGCCTCGGAGCTTGGAGAAAGACTTAGGGGAATAATAGCCCATGTCAATCTTATTCCTGTTAATGCGGTCAAGGGAACAGGATACAAAAAAAGCAAAAAGGACAGAATAGAGTCCTTCATAAGCGTACTGGCAAGGTCGGGAATTACCGCAACGGTGCGAAGAACACTCGGCAGCGATATTAATGCCTCATGCGGACAGTTGAGGCGGAAGGTTTCCGGGCATACCTGATGTCATAGCTCTTATGAAAGGTCTGAATACCGCTGATGGATAAAGGGGAGATCAAAATGGAGATATATTCAAAAAGTGATGTAGGTTTGAAAAGAAGCTCAAACCAGGATTACTGCTTGACGGGTACTTTTCCTGACGGAGCCGTATGGGCGGTTGTTTGTGACGGAATGGGAGGAGCACATGGCGGAAGTATAGCAAGCCGTGTTGCAGCAGAGAATATATCCGAATCATTAATAAGCGGCTATGACAGCGATATGTCCCCTGATGAAATACGCAACTTGCTGCAGCTTGCGGCTGAATATGCGAATAAGGCGGTTTATGATATGGCTGTTCATGTTTCCGGACTGGACGGTATGGGAACAACCGTGGTCTGTGCCGTTGTTAAAAAGAGGAAGGCACATATAATTCATGCGGGCGACAGCAGGGCATATATATGCAGTGATGAGGGTGTGCGTCAGATAACAACGGATCATTCCGTTGTGCAGCAGCTTGTTGATATAGGACAGATAACACGTGAACAGGCGAGACAACACCCGAGAAGGAATATCATAACAAGGGCTCTCGGCACAGAACCCGAACTCAGGACGGATTACAATACCGTTGAATTTGAAGACGGTGCAAGCCTGATTATCTGTACGGACGGAATGTCTAATTATATAACCGATGACAGGCTGCTTGAATTTGTAAGGGAATATAAATCCGAGGAATTGACGGACAAACTGATAGAAACTGCAAAAGAACTCGGCGGCAGTGATAATATTACCGTTGCCGTTATTGCGGATTAAAAAGCTTGGAGGGATTTCAGAGATGGATAAGGATAAATACACAGGAAAAAGGCTTGACGGCCGGTACGAAATACAGGAGCTTATCGGTGTCGGCGGTATGGCTATGGTATATAAGGCACACGATAACATAGACGATACCACGGTGGCTATAAAGATTCTCAAGGATGAATTTTCAAATAACAGTGAATTTATCAGGAGATTTAAAAATGAGAGTAAGGCTATTGCTGTTTTGTCACACCCGAATATCGTCAAGGTAAATGACGTAAGTTTCGGGGATAAGATACAGTATATCGTAATGGAGTACATTGACGGTATAACCCTTAAAGAATATATTGAACATCAGCACGTTATCCCATGGAAAGAAGCTGTCCATTTTACCGTTCAGATATTGCAGGCTATGCGGCACGCACATGAAAAGGGCATTGTTCACAGGGATATGAAGCCGCAGAATATAATGCTTCTTCAGGACGGAACAATAAAGGTTACGGATTTTGGTATAGCACATTTTTCCGATAACGTAACACGAACAATGACGGATAAAGCTATCGGATCCGTTCATTATATCGCACCCGAGCAGGCGAGAGGCGATGATAACATTGACGGCAAGGCGGATATATATGCGGTCGGTGTAATGCTTTACGAAATGCTTACGGGAAAGCTCCCGTTTGAAGCGGATAGTGCGGTTTCTGTCGCTATTATGCAAATGCAGAATGACCCCGAGCCGCTCCGTAAAATAAACGAAAATATACCGGAAGGTATTGAGGAGATCACGCTCAAGGCAATGAGGAAGGATCCGGCTCAGAGATATGCATCCGCAGGAGAGATGCTTGAGGCTATCGAGATATTCAGACATAATCCTTCAATAAAATTCAGGTATAGTTATTTTGTGGACGAAACTCCCACGAGATATGTAGATTCCATAAATAAGACTTCTTCGGCTTCTCCGGAGCCTGCTTATGATGATGATTACGACAGCTATGATGAGCTTACCGGAAGTGTGTCAAAGACGGTTGTAAAGTGGGTAACGGCTGTAATGTCTGTTTTGGTCGTTGCTGCCATCGGAATAATGATTTATATGCTTGTCAGCAACAGCATGAAAGCAAATGAAGCAAAGGATGTTGATGTTCCGCAGTTTGTAGGACAGATGTATGATGAGATACAGGCTGATAAAAGCTATAAATTCAAATATGAAATATCTGCCGAATATCAGGCGGATAAGCCCATGAATATTGTGCTTTCCCAGGATCCTGAGGCGGGATCGAAGCAGGTTAAGGAGAATGCAACAATAAAGCTTGTTATAAACAGTAAGAGTACGACCATGCAGATTCCAAAGGTTAAGAACTATACCGAACAGGAGGCTGTAAAGAAGCTTGAAGACAGATATTTCAGCTGTTATATAGCAAGGGTAAACAGTGCTGAGGTTGCTAAGGGTTATGTTATAGACTGCTCGCCTCAGGAGGGAATGGAGCAGGAAATTGGTACGACCGTTACCCTGATCGTGAGCGACGGACCTGCCGTTGAAAAGGTAGAGCTTCCGAGTGTTGAAGGCATGACATATGAAAAGGCAAAGGCGGAGCTTGAATCAAAGGGCTTTACTACACAGAAAGCGGATGTTGCAGGTTCACTTGAAAATGGTAAGGTTATTGGAACGGATCCGCTCGCAGGAAATAAGCTTACAAAAGGCTCGCTTATTACTATACAGGTAAGCGACGGCAGTAAGCAGCTTAAGAGTATCAAATACAGCATTGGCAATGATCTTCCCAAGGATGAATATGCCGAGATTACAGTTACAGTCAATGTCAATGGTACAAAGTTCGATGAGAGAACGGGCAGTCCGGCAAATGGCTTCAACTTTGATATTGAGCTTAAGGCCGATAATGCAAATGCCACACGGAAAACGGTTACTGTTATGATTGACGGTAAGAGATATGCGGAATATATCTTCGATTTCAAGACCGGAGATGTAAACAGGACATACATCAATGATAAGTATGAGATAAAGGAGGGTAATCCCGAGCCGAGTGAAGTGTCGGAGTCGCTTGATGATATAAAGGAAGAAATTATAAACAGTCTTTATAATTATGCAAGCGATAATGAGAGTGCCGATATTGACAGTATAAGGGATGAGTATGCAGACAGGATAAGTGCGGCCGGAAGTGAAGATGAGGTCAATGAGCTTTTTGAGGAAGCAAAGGCTGAGATAGATGCTTTAATTTCTGAGCAGAGCGGAGGATCAAGCGAGCCTTCCGATGAACCGAGCGGACCCGATGAGTCCTCGGAGCCTTCAACAGACGATGAACTTGCAGAAACCAGACAGAATGCATATACCGAGATTGAGTCCTACGGGTATGCGAATTACTACACTGATGAGGATTGGACAAAGGTTGAGGGAATTATCAATAAATACGATGTAAAAATCGAATCTGCGACTTCCGTTGAAGAGATATATGATTATATACAACAGGCAAAGAATGAGATAGATACTATTCCCAAGCTTGAAAATTCAGATGCATCCTCGGATTTGTCAAGTCCCATGACAGCAGCTCAGATGGGGGTAAGAAGACCTACTTCAAGGTTTGACCCCGCCGGTATGCTTATTTTCTGAACGGTGAATTATGGAAAGATTGACAGGACTGATAGTAAAAGCAGTCAGCGGTTTCTATTATGTTGAAGCCGCTGACTGTGTATATGAATGTAAGGCACGGGGGATATTCAGAAAAAAGGGTATAAGTCCGTCTGTCGGAGATATGGCTGAGATTTCAGTTATAGATGAGGGAAAGGCAAATGTTGAGGAAATACTTCCGAGAAAAAATTACCTTATTCGTCCTCCTTTGGCGAATCTTGACAGACTTTTTATTGTATCTTCAGTATGTGAACCGTTGCCGAGTACACTGATTATTGATAAGATTTGTGCGGTAGCCGTAAGCAAGGGCATTGAGCCTGTGATTGTTTTTACAAAGGCAGATCTTGCCGATACATCGGAGCTTCTTAAAATATACAATTCCGTGGGCATAAAATGTTTTGAATACAGTATAAAAAGCGAAAGTGATAAGGGGAAAATAGCCTCACTGATGAGGGGGAAGGTATCCGCCTTTACAGGTAATACGGGTGTGGGAAAATCCTCGCTCCTCAATTCGCTTTTTCCGGAACTTAACATATCTACCGCAGAGATAAGTCATAAGCTCGGCAGGGGACGTCATACCACCCGTCACAGCGAATTGTACAAGGTTGGCGGTGGATATGTTGCGGATACTCCCGGTTTCTCGACGGTTGATATAGAGCGGTATGAGCTTATACGTAAGGATGATATATCGGGTTGCTTTCCTGAATTTGGAGAATATGCGGGTGCTTGTATGTTCAAGGGCTGTGCACATATATGCGAGAAGGGTTGTGCGGTTATTGAAGCCGTAAAGGAAGGCAGGATACCTGTTTCACGTCATAACAGCTATAAGCAGATGTATGATGAGGTAAAGAATATTCCCGAATGGATGAATAAGCGGTGATTTTAAAATGTTAAAAAGAAGATGTATATTGATCGGTTCCTCTCCGGAAACAAATATAGAAACAATAAGTCGCCTGATGCACAAGGATGATTATATCATCTGTGCGGACGGCGGCTATAAATTTGCCGAAATGCTTGGAGTTATCCCCGATTTGATAGTCGGAGATTTTGATTCCTCGGAAAGACCGCATAATTGTGGCAGCGAAATAATTTCTCTGCCTGTAAGAAAAGATGATACGGATATGTTTTATGCCGTTAAAGAGGGAATAAGGCGGGGATGCGATGAATTCATTTTGGTTGGTGCAACCGGCGGAAGGCTTGACCACACCTATGCGAATTTTTGTGTCTTGAAATATATTGCAGACAGAAAAATCCCTGCCCGTATTATTGACAGCAAAAATGAAATATATGTTATAAATTCCTCCTCAGGTGACATGGAAACTAAGCACGGAATAAATAATCTGTCAATACAAAATAAATCCGGTTATGGTTTCGGAATATTTCCTTTCGGATGCGAAAAATGTACGGTATCTCTGACAGGCTTTGAATATAATGCGGATAAAGCGGAGATGACAGCAGATTTTCCGCTCGGAGTGAGCAACAAGGTTATCAATGATCCGGCAGAGGTATATATCCACAGAGGATGTGTGATAATTATTCTTGAAGCAATGTAACATTTTTCGCTGGCGGGTATATTATGGTATTGTAAGGCAAACAAGAAAGCTTAAGGTCGGGTTGATTGATATGAGAAGGTGCTTTGTAAACGGAAAAATGCTGGGCTTCAGCTTGGGGCTTCTTGCGGGATTTGTTCTGCCGGACTGCTGCATAGCCGCAATAACAGCGATTTTATTGGTTATCATATCATTTTCGCTGCGTGGCAAATGCAGACATTGCTGAGTTTTCGTATACTTATCTGCGAAAATGGAAATTATTTCGGGAGGTAGTTATTATGAAGATAGTTGTAGTAGACAATCCGAAATTCTGGGGCTTTTTTCTGAGGAAGGTATTCGGAATCAAAAAACTTCCCAAGCAGCCCACATAATATCCGGCACCGGCGTGCCGCCGGTGTCAGTCCCCGCCGGCGTGCCGCCGGTGTCAGTTCCCGCCGGCGTGCCGCCGGTGTCAATCCCCGCCTGCGTGCCGCCGGCGGGGGGTTACTCCACCGTTACTTATACTTTTTTTGATTAGTATTTGACCCGACCGTAACGTAATTGATCTTATGTTGCGGTCGGGTCTATAAACAACAGGATAGTATATACAAAAAACCGGGCAATCTCAATGACTGCCCGGTTATATTCATATTAATTAATCAGTTCGTTATGGTTCTCTCTGACTCCTTATCGAAGATATGTATCTTCTCAACATCAAACGCAACCTCAACGGTTTCACCGGCTTCTGCAACGGATGACGGGTCAACACGTGCAACACAGGATGTACCTTCGATCGTAAGATACAGATAGATCTCATTACCCATAAGCTCGGTGATTTCAACACTGGCTTCTATTATGGCATCCTCAGCCTTCTCAAGGAACTCGGGTTCATCATGAATATCCTCGGGACGAATTCCTAAAACAACATCCTTTCCTACAAAGTGTGAAAGAACATTTTTCTTATTCTTTGATTCCGGAAGAGGAATTGTGTACTGACCAAACTGAATGCCGTACTCATCTCCCGAACGAACTATCTTGGAATCTATGAAGTTCATCTGAGGTGTACCCATAAATCCTGCAACGAACTGGTTACAAGGTCTTTCATAAAGGTTCTGAGGGGTATCAACCTGCTGAATGAAGCCATCCTTCATAACAACGATACGGTCAGCCATCGTCATAGCTTCTGTCTGGTCATGCGTTACATAAATAAACGTTGTACCGAGTCTCTTATGAAGCTTGGAAATCTCGGTTCTCATGGCGGTTCTCAGCTTTGCATCAAGGTTTGAGAGCGGCTCGTCAAGGAGGAATACCTTCGGGTCACGCACAATAGCACGACCGAGGGCAACACGCTGCCTCTGACCACCGGAAAGAGCCTTCGGCTTACGCTCGAGGAGATGAGCTATATCAAGAGATCTTGCAGCCTCTTCAACACGACGTCTTATTTCGTCAGCAGGAGTCTTTCTCAGCTTAAGACCGAACGCCATATTGTCATACACCGTCATGTGAGGATAAAGAGCATAGTTCTGGAAAACCATTGCTATATCTCTGTCCTTAGGGGAAATATCGTTTGCAAGAACATCGCCTATATAAAGCTCGCCCTTTGAAATATCCTCCAGACCTGCAATCATACGAAGAGTTGTCGATTTACCGCAGCCTGACGGACCAACGAAGATAATAAACTCCTTATCTTCAATTTCAAGGTTAAAATTACTTACAGCCGTAACATTTCCGTCATAGATTTTGTAAACATTTCTTAAAGATACACTTGCCATAATTTGCCTCCTGAGTTCGATATCGGTAAGTGCATATCTTAATACCTGATATGCTTATCACCAATACGAAATTTTAAATACAAAATTTAACACTATTACTATAACAGATTTTGAAGAAAAATAAAATACTTTTTTTTACTAAATTATTGCTCTTGTCTTTAGATATAATTTACATAATACAAAAAAAATACCGCTTTTTTGTGCATGATGTATACGAAAATTATTTAAATTCCATGATTTCGACTTAAAAACATCTTGATTTCTTCATTTTTTAGTTCTCTATACTCACCAAAAGATAAAGACTCGTCAAGTGTAAATTCTCCTATCCGCAGTCTTTTCAGATGAGTTACCTCCGCACCGATGCTTTGAAACATTTTTTTGATCTGATGAAATTTACCTTCGCATATTTCTACAAGAGCAGTATTTTTTCCCGTAATCTTCATTTCTGCCGGCAAAAAGCTTATCCCGCCTGTTGTTATTCCTTCGGAAAAACGTCTTACATCCCCGGGCGTAAGCTCCCTGTTACATTCCGCTTCATACAGCTTATAAACATGGTTTTTCGGCGAAAGCATTTTGTGTGCGAACTCACCATCATCCGTTATCAGTATCAGTCCCTCGGTGTCCTTGTCGAGACGCCCTGCCGGAAACAGTCCGTCACGCTGCAAATCAGGGGATAAAAGGTCTATCACAGTTTTTTCCCGACTGTCGCGGCTCGCTGAAAGAATACCTGCCGGTTTATTCATTATTATATACAGATGTTTTTTGTATTCAAGCTTTTTGCCGCTGACAACAATCTCTGACTGTTCGGGATCATATTTTTCATCAGGTCTGCGAACTGTTAAGTTGTTCACCTTAACAAGACCTTTTCTTATCAAATTTTTTGTTTCGTTCCTTGTTGCTATATTCTGTGACGAAAGAATTTTATCTATTCTCTGAAGTGACATACATTATCCTCCAATAACATGATCATATATATGTAAATCCGTTGAAACTGTTATAATTATTTTATCATATCTTTAACCGAATGACAAATCCCGTTTGCATCTTTTTTGCATATTATATCATAGGAGGGATTGCAAATTATGGAAAATACAATATATGTTGTTGAACCGGGCGATACGCTTGAGAAAATCGCAAAAAAATTCGGCACGGACGTTAATACCATAGCACGGTATAACGGAATTGCCGATATCAATGATATAAAGGCGGGTCAGATACTCCGTATTGCACCGAGGCCCGGTGAAAAGGCAGAATATACGGTACAAAAGGGGGACACCCTTTATAATATAGCAAAAATGTGGGGAACAACCGCAGAAAAGCTTGCAGAGCTTAACGGTATAAAAAATCCGGACAGGCTTGAAGTCGGACGTGTGATAAAGCTCCCGTATGATGGGGGAGATGACATATATATCGTAAAAAAGGGAGATAATCTTTTTGATATAGCAAGGATGTACAATACAACACCGGAGGCTCTTGCGGATTTCAACGGTATAACAAATCCCGATTCGTTGGAACCCGGTCAGATACTCAGAATACCGGGCAAGGATTATATGACTGCTCTTGATAAATACACGGTACGCAGCGGTGATTCTCTATGGAAGATAGCACAGCGTTTTGGAACTACTGTAGTTGATCTCATAAATCTCAATAAGCTGATAAATCCCGATTTAATATATCCGGGACAGGTATTAATTCTCAGATAACGGAAAGGGAAAGGTGTGTGATACGCAGACCTTTCCCTAATTTAATATTTTCTTAATATCCGATAGCCGTTATATTTGTATCCGTCAACGATTACTGTGATTTAGTCAGACGGTAATTTCTATCTGATTTCCCTCCAATGCCATAATACAGCTTTCATAATATCCGTCACCTGTTGTTCTTGGTCCGCTTATTACTTCATATCCGGCATTTTTCAGTTGTT
>CANQAJ010000031.1 GCA_947589365.1 uncultured Clostridia bacterium
TGTTTATATCCATAACTCTGTCAGGTATTGTTACGCTTGTCAGTCCGGTACAATCGGAAAATGCACCATCAGCTATACTTGTAATTGTTTTAGGGAAGAATTTGAAAATCAATAATTCCAATCCCTCTAAAGTAAATATTAACCTGTTGTTGACGTTTGCCGTCAACATTTTTTTTGGCTTCAAAAATTTCGATTCTGTCAATAAAATCATTCACGATATCGGGAGTTAATTTTTCAATGAAAGTAACATCGGAGTAGTTGTCCACTGTATCAAAAAATCCCTTCAATGCACTTTTCGTTTTTTCAAAATCCGCACATTTTTGATTATCATGAACAACTAAATCCATTAGTTCTTTCTGCTCGGCTGAAAACTGCGAGGAAAGCTTTTGGAAAATTTCAAGGGAAATATTTTTTGCAACCTTATCCTCATATAACTCTTTCAGAATTTTGTCGATCTCATCAATTCTCTTTTGATTTTTGACGAGATTTTTTTTATTCATCAATCGCTCTTCCGAGGATCTTTTGTTAAAAATTTCCGTAATCTTCTTCTTGAAACTTTCGCTCTTTGCCGCCCTCAAAAGGGAATTTATCTCAGCCAAAACATAATCTACTAAATTACTCTCCCTGATGTAGTGTGATGAGCAATCGGAGGACTTTCGGGACAATGCACAGATATAACAATCCGGCTTTGTCTTTTTGAAATTTCTTGAACGCATAATGTGCATTCTGCTTCCGCAGTCCGCACAGAAAATCTCCTGAAACATTACAGGGTCGTTTATAGGCGATATTCTTTTACGCTTGTTCCGAATTTCCTGCACTTTCCCAAAATCCTCTCTGCTTATAATTGCCTCATGTGTATCCGGAAAAATTTTATAATCTTCTGGATTATTACGGATAACTATTTTGCTGCATAATCCTTTTCTATGGCTTTTGAAATTAACCGTATCACCGCAGTATTCCTGTCGGGATAAGATACCGCTTACTGTTTGTGCCGACCATAGGTACGGATTTTTATCCGCTATTCCGTTTGACCTGATCTTCCCGGTGTAGGCAGACGGATTTTTTATCTGTTTTGCAAACAGGTAATTCGCAATCATCTGAACGCCATATCCGTCAATGCAGAGCTGAAAAATTTTCTTAACAACCTCTGCTGCTTCATCATCAATAATCCACTGACCGTCATCGTCTTTTTTGTAACCATAGATTGCCTTGTTGGTCAATCTTTTTCCTGCATTACCTTTGCTTTGAATTACCGCTCTTTGCTTTTTTGCAATGTCCTTTGCATAAAAATCATTCATCAGATTATGGAACGGGACAAATTCATTTACACCTTTCATTGAATCCACGTTATCGGTTATAGAAATGAACCTTATATCATGCTCAACAAAAAATTTTTCGGTATAATAACCAACATCAATATAACTCCTGCCGAACCTTGAAAGGTCTTTAACAATAACCGTATCGATCATGTTATTTTCAATGTCAGATATCATTCGCTGAAAGTCCGGTCTGCTGAAATTTGTTCCGGAGAACCCATCATCAACATAGTGTTTGCAATTCTTAAAACCATTGTTGACAGCAAACTCTTCCAAAATTTCTTTTTGATGAATTATGCTGTTCGAATCACCTTGCAGCTCATCATCAGATGAAAGCCTTTCATAAAGGGCTGTGATTTTGTACTGTTGTCCTGTTTGTTTATTCATAAATACTCCTTTCTTTTCAAACAGGCAACGATTGAAACCGAGTGTTTCAATACTTTATCACATTTTTACAGAAAAATCAAGGCGGTAAACGCATTTAGGAGAATTACCCTCCTATTAACAAACCGCAAAAACAGCCGAATCTCAACCATAAAATGTACAATTTTTTTAAAAATCTACATTTTGTACAAAAATCAATATTCCTCATAGTATGAAATGACTAACTTTTTAAGCTTAATCAAAACACGATCCAGTCGTTTCTTGTATGCCTGTCCGGTTATACCGTGTTTTCTCCCGAGCTTAGTATAATTGACCTTTATGTTATCAAAAAAACACTCGGAAATAATTTCATTTTCCTCACCGGACATTTCGGATAACGCTTTGAAAAGAGCAACACGTTTATTTTTACGATTTATCATTTCTTCAACGCTTAACGGAGATCTGATAAACCTTTCATCAAAACGTACAAACTCCCTGCGAACCTTTCCATGCCCACGATCCTTCTCATAGAGAAGATAGCGTGTATCGCGATCCATTTGTTTCAAAATCTCAGGAATATCGGATGCTGTTTTTACTTCATTTTTAATATTCTTTTTACTGTCCATAATGTCTACACCTCACCGGTTTAAACATCAATGAACAGACGAATGATTGACAACAAAAGTATATCATATTATTCTTTAAATTTCAACAAACTTTTCCTTTTTTCTCTGCAAAAAAAGGTTGAGATTTTTGGAAAAATGCGGATTATTTATAGGAGGGATTATTAAAGTTGTAAAATGTGATTAAAATCCGTTCTGAAGAATAGCAAGCACTGCTAAGTGTGTCACACTTAGCCAAAATGCCCTCCGTTCCGTCGGGCATTGTGCTTGTTAGGGGGCAGCCCCTAAGACCCCGTTATCGGCGGAAGATTTTTCGCCGATTTAAGAAACAACAGGAGGTGAGTTAATGCAAAATGAAGAAAAGCGAAATGTCTATATTACATTGAGAGTTACGCAGGATGAAAAAGAATTTATAAAGCAAAAAGCCAAGATAGCAGAAAGCAGATCCACAGGTGCATACATCCGTAAAATGGCAATAGCCGGAGTTATCGTAAAATACGATAATCAAAAAATCAATGAAATACAAAAATCACTCGGCGGTATTCAGCGAAATATTAATCAGATGGCTATACGTGTTAATTCGACAAGCCGAATGTATGATGAAGATTTTGAATATATAAGAGAGGTGATGAGCGATATATGGCAGTCACTGAAATCCATCCAATCCGTACTACTCTCGCTAAAGCAATAGCATACATTACCAATCCTGAAAAAACCGAGAACGGGTTACTCACAAGCAGTTATGTGTGTTCATTAGATCCTCAGAAATCGGAGGAGGAATTTCTTGATATCCGTTCATTAGGAAGTGGCAGAGGGGATGTGTTGGCACAGCATATATATCAGTCATTTGACGGTCAGGAAGTTACTCCGGAGCAAGCTATGAAAATCGGACAGGAGCTTGCTGATAAACTGCTCGGAGGTAAGTATCAATACATAATTGCTACCCATGTGGATAAGAAAAATATTCATAACCATATCATCTTCAACAACGTCAGTTTTACGAATTATAAAACCTTTGAGTATATGGAAAACAGGGGCAAAAACTCTTGGAAAAAGTTACGAAATTTCAGTGATGAAATTTGCAGGGAACACGGAATATCTGTTATAGAAAATCCTAATATGAACGGCAAAAAATGCTATTATGAATGGCAGCAGGATCAAATGGGGAAATCATGGAAATCAAAGCTCCGCCGTGTTATTGATGAAACAATAATGGAGAGCCATAATTTTGATGATTTTTTGGAGAAAATCCGTGCAAAAAAAATTGAGTGCGTTTATACTCCTCAGAACGTCATAAAAATAAAATTTCGTATGCCCGGTCAAGAAAAATTTGCACGAGGACGGACAATAGGTTGGTATTATGACGAGCCGCAAATTAAAAAAAGAATTGAGCAGTATCAGCTCTTGAATACAGGCGTCAGCGGACGGGACATTCATACGAAAATCATTGATACCTCAAGAGACGTTTTTCAGGCTTCTAAGGGTCTGCTAAACTGGGCTGAAATTCAGAACATGAAAGAAGCCTCTCGACTGATAAACTTTTTATCAACACATCAAATCCAAAGTCAAAATGAATTTGAAAACAAAGCCGTAATTACATACAACGAACGAATGGCTATTGTCGCAAAGCTTAACGGACTTCAATCGAAGATAGATGATGTATTTGATTGCATAAGGAATATCAGAAAATATAAAAAATACAAACCTGTTTATGATGAATACAGAAAGTCAGGCGGCAGTCCGAAATATAAAAAAGAACACGCTTCCGCAATAGAAAATTACGAAAACGTGGTAAAGGAGCTTACAGAAATCTATCCTGATAAAAAGCTGCCGAAGCTTGAAACATTGGAGCGGCAAAGAGCGGAATTAATGGAACAGCGTAAGACATTGAATGAAGAATATAAGCGGATTGTCGGCGAACTTAAGGAATTTGAATTTGCAAGGGAGTCGCTTGAACAATACTTTAAAAATAACGACAGGAGCAGAAATAAGGGTTTACTTGAGTAGTTAATCGCTATCCTTTTCTTGTAGTTCAGCAAGAGCCAAGGTAATCCCCCTGTTGATCAGCTCGTTTAAACTGATATTATGCTGTTGGCATATAGCTTTAAGTTTATCCCTTTCCCCCTTTTTTACGAATGCCGACAGTTTGTCGTAATTCCTTTCCGTATAGGCATTATTACTGTTTCTGTTGCGTTGATTATTATATGCTTTGCGGCAGTCTGCACAGACCTTTTGACTCGGAGAATTAATCATAAAAGCCTTGCCGCATTGAGGACATATATCTGTATCTCCTACAGAGCGGAATGTGCTTTGGCTTTTCTTCTTAGCAGTATATGCACGTGAGCGTTGTTTCTGACGCTCGTAACGACATTCCGAGCAATAATCCGCATGATTGGCAGTCGTTTCAAATTTTTTTCCACACATTTTACAAATGAACTTTTTCATAGTTTCCTCCTTATTTATGTTTATGCGAGATACTTACGCATTGTCTTGTATATACATATTATAGAACATGAATTAAAAGAAATCAATAAAAAAATAAAAAAATTAAATTTCTTCAAAATTATGCTTGACAATTATGTAAGTATGGTGTATAATATTAATAGAATCAAGGTAAGGAAAACCTAAAAACCGGAAAGGAGAATAATATGGGAGTAAAAGAGAAAATAATTATTAATGAGGATGAATTTGCTTTTTTTGCCGCAAAAGCAATTAAAGAAACTGCTGAGATGATTAGCGGTTCAGGGAGGAAAATATACGTATCTATGTCGGCATTGACCATTGAAAAAATGTGGGATATGTTGGTTGAATATCAAAGATTGGAGGAAACAAAATGAACAGTGTAAAAAATGGACTGCCGGTAGCAGATGTAGATGTCCTAAGAAATGAAATCAAGTTTAATGAATTTCTTGGAGATTTTCAGGTGGCATCAGCCAGTAGTGAACTCATCGTTTATATGTCTGATTTGACGAAGGAGCTTTTTGAAGAGCGTTGTGTCGCTGAGTCGCTAAAGAAGTGGAAACAGGAATGCATTGCAGAAGAAATGGCGAATGTTATAATACGTCTGACGAAACTTACACTTATTTTTCAGAATCAAGATGACGTACAAAGCCGTATCAATAGTAAAATGGCAGAAATGATAAAAAACCACGAAATAAGAAAGGGAGATTGAAAATGAACAATGCAAATCGAATAGGTGTATGTCACGATATTCACGTGACGGAGGACGGTAAGTGTATTTTTACACTTATACCGGAGGTAGGCAGAAAAATAGCCGTGGAATGTATCGGCAGTCTTAACATGACTGTTTTCCGCAACATACATAACGGTGACAAAATAACCGTTATAGGCAGAGCGACAGATGATACGGAGCTTAACTACAGCGAGCTGAGCGGAATACGCTGTGCGGTTATTGTAACCGAGGATGATACGGTGTATCCCTTGGATTACCCAAAAGAGGTGGCGTTGAGGGAAAAAGCAACAGTCATAAAGATGTTAAAAATGGCAAAGGCGGCTATTGAAGCCTATGAACCGACAGACCCGTTTTAACTTTTGCCCCGGTGGGGCAGAAGTTATGAATAACAAAAGGAGGAATTTATAATGTGCAAAATTATATCAATAGCGAACCAAAAGGGAGGAGTCGGAAAGACTACCACGGCAATGAATGTAGGAGTAGGACTCAGACTTGAGGGAAAGCGTGTACTTCTGATTGACCTTGATCCGCAGGCTAATCTCTCGACTTATCTCGGATTTACCGATGATGAGGGAGATCCGGTTGATGAGCTGCCGACAATAAGCCACTTGATGATGGCTGCTATCGGTCAGGGTAAGAAGCTTACAAATGTCAAGGAATATATAAGACATAATGAGCTGAATGACATTGACTACATACCCTCAGACATAAACCTTGCCAATGCCGATTGCTACCTTGCCGGAGCATTGTCGAGGGAAACCGTATTGAAACGTATGCTTAGTGAGGAACTGCTGTCAGGTTACGATTTCATAATTATAGACTGTCTGCCCTCGCTCGGAGTACTGCTGATGAATGCACTCGTTGCAAGCAACGGCATAATAATTCCGGTACAGGCACAGAAATTTGCTTTTGACGGTTTAGGAATGCTGAACAGCATATTTGAACAAGTCAGAGCTACGTTGAAACCCGATCTGAAGCTTATCGGTGTCCTGCCGACAATGGTTGATCACACCAACGCAAGCAAGCGTGTCATCGAGAAACTGAAAGAAACATATACCGACAAGTTATTCAATGCAGTTATCCACAGAGCCACAGAAGCCACTGAAAGTACAAATAAGCATAGAAGCTTATGCTTGTACAAAAATCGGCTTGGAGAGGAATACAGAGCCGTTTCCTGCGAGATATTACACCGCATGGTGTAAGGGAGGTGAGGTGTTATGATTGATTGGAAAGAGGTTGAGGTCAGAATAATGGACTGCCAACTTCCTGTTGATCTTCGGATAGATGAGTACGATGTTACACTTATTCGTACCCGAGAAAAAAACAGTCTCTATACCGTTATATTCATTAACGGAAAAATTAACTTTGAATGGTGTACCGAGGACTGTGACATACGAAAGAGGTTTATGTGTCCTCAAAAAAAATGCCTGCTATCGCAAAAGGAACTGTCCGGAATAAGAAATAAGAAGGAAAGACAGGAAATTAAAGATAGAGCTTCATACACATATTACACCCCGTATTGGTCATCTTTCAGCCGACTGAGGAAACATCTGATTGAGAATAACAAAAGCATAGAAATGAAGAAAAACGAAGAGGAATAACAGGATGAATATCGTTGAATTTATAACCAATTACCCCTGTCTTACAATCTCGTTTGTACTTCAGATAATTTTCATACCAATAATACTATCAAAGGCAGCAGCAGAATCAGATATAATCAACGTATTGCTTGGAACGATAGTAGCAGGGTTATTCGGTATGATCGCATCTATTGATGTAGGAACATCAATACTGATGATATGTGCTGCACCTCTATTAATGCTTGCATTGGGTTCATTAATACAAATAGATGATTTTTATTTTAAAAAAAAACTAAAATTCGAATATGTATGTATTTTTGGGTGTTTGCAGGTGTTTTGATTGGATACGCAACGGTTATTTTTGGAATCGCAAATAACCTGTACAATTAAAAGAGGTAATAAGGTGGAGCATAAATGAAAAAATGTATAACCGGTTATAGCAAAAGCAATTACTGTGGTGCGGCTGCATATTGCGGTGAGCCTTATAAATGCTGTGCAGCCTGCCCGGAGGATTGCAACATCAGGTGCGGTTGGCTGCCTAAAAAACAAGAAACGGAGGAAAAGAAGATGACAGAATTTAACTTTGGTGCTATGATGTCGCAGGAAAACCAGATTAAGCAGATACCTGT
Source organism: uncultured Clostridia bacterium (assembly GCA_947589365.1). Lineage (GTDB taxonomy): Bacteria > Bacillota > Clostridia > Oscillospirales > Acutalibacteraceae > UBA1213. Next base: position 7,705 of record CANQAJ010000031.1, read on the forward strand.
TGATATGCTTGTTCCATATCATAATCATCAGTTCACCCTTTATCAAGGTGAGCGGCTTGACGATATGGTTGAGAGTATAAAGGCAAATGGAGTAATGACTCCGATTGTTGTACAGCCTGTAATGAACGGCGAAAAGTATGAAATCCTAATCGGTCATAATCGCTGGAATGCTTCAAAAATAGCCGGACGTGAAACTGTGCCGGCTATAATCAAGGAAGGTCTTACAGACGAAGAAGCAGAGATTTACGTTATTGAAAGTAATCTTCTTCAGCGAGGTTTTTCAGAATTAAAAACCTCGGAACAGGCAAAGGTTATAGCTGTTCGATATGACAGTATGTTTTCTCAGGGAAAACGCAATGACATCATTAATGAACTTATGGAGCTTGAGGGTAAGTCTGAGGATAGCCAAAGACATAATTCAAGGGAAGAAGTCGGCTCCGAGTACGGATTGAGCAGGAATACGGTCGCAAGACTTCTGCGTATTGACAAATTGAATGACGGTCTGAAAGCGTGGGTTGATAGCGGTGAGCTGTCGGTCAGAGCTGCCGTAGAGCTGTCGTATCTCCCCGAGGACGAGCAGGAACAGATTGTAAAACTGAATACAGACTACACCACGGGCGGTATGTCTAAGAAGATCAGCGAAAAGGCAGCAAAGGAAATGAAAGCTGCCGCCGATGAGGGAAATACATCTAAAATCAACGATTTACTGTCAGATGATGATAAGGAGAAAAAGCCGTCCGTCAAAAGCATTAAGATAAGCAAAGATATTTATGACAGGTATTTCTCTAATGTTGAAAAAGATCAGATAACCAGTATTGCTGAAAAAGCTTTACAACTTTATTTTGATAAAAGTGTTGAATAAATATGTTTTTTGTGTTAAAATAAAATTACCAATTTTTTACATATTTAGGAGGATTTTTTTATGAAAATTTTTAAAAAACTTGTAGGTCTTATTGTCGCCCTGTCTATATGCCTTTCGGCTTCGGTTATGACCGTTTTTTCGGCATATTACAGACTTTATGGGAAAACAAATGAAGAGAAGACTAAATATGTTTGGGAAAGATTAGTGCAACGTTTATCTTTTGGTACTGCTAAAGATACTTTCAGTATTTCATTTACATACGACAATTTGAAAGAATTTATATCTACCCTTGAAATTCCTAACTCGAATTACTCAGAGGTAGATGCGGTACAAGATTTTTTAGAATGGAGAAATGATAAGTATAAAAATCAAACAATGGAAGAGTATGGTGATGGATACATACAGTATGATAAGGAAAACCCCGATGAAAAATTGTATTGGGCGTATGTTAGTAATACTGATGAATGGGTATGTAAAGATGAAGATGGCAAGACGGTAAGAACTGTAGATGTATATCATTCGGACAATGAAACTTCAAGCACAACGACATCTTCCAAACCAACCGAACAGTCGAGTACGGTTAGTACAACAAGCAATCCCGGAGGAACGGTATCAGCTGAGCCACAGCCGGATTACCCCGCCTCTACACCGGCTATGCCGGACAGTCCCGGTAGTACTAATACGGAAGTATCATCTTCTCCGGTAGACGAACCCGCATCAGAAAGTCCTGATAGCAATACTGAGGTATCATCTTCTCCGGCAGATGTTCCTGCAACAGACAGCACTGTATCTGAGAGTACTGACAGTCCGGCAACGGAAGAAGCAGTTGCGGATCAGACCGTGAGTGCTGAAGAAGTTGAGCCGAATAACAATAACGCAATGCAGACAGTTCTAATTATAATTGGCGTTTTGATCATTGCCGGCATTATAGTTATAATTGTCATGCTGAATAAGAGAAAGAGAGAGGATAATAATGGCAAATAATAAAGTTTACAGCAAGACAATGGCTAATAGTATCTTTGCAATGTGCTACATAGAGGAGTGTATTAACGAACCCGGGCAGAAGATGTACAGGTACTATTACTGGAATAAGAGGGATAGGGAATATTCACAGAGAACATTCATACTCGAAGCCGGACTTCTTGCCAATCATCTGATGTACAACGAGCCTGAGCTCCTTCAGCAGCTGCTTAACGAGTGCCGCCTGTACAGATATGTCATTCGCACGGTACGTAAGTATAAGAAAGCTGTTGATAAGCAGACAGAGGAACTTTGTAAGGCTGATAAGGAAATGGAGCTTGCCCTCAGACTCGGAGATACCGATAAGTATTATGCACTTGAACGTAACAATCGTTTTACTGCCGAGGAAATGATTAGACCGTTGCTGTATGGCAGATAAATATTTATAAAATTAAGGTAAGGAAAAACCTTTAAAACCAGAAAGGATAAATATTATGAAGAAATTTTTTATTGATGAGACACATGGAACCGGTATTAACGGTCTTGCGTATGTTGAAGAAAGTGGCAAATGTTTTGTATTTTGGAACAGTAAGGAAAATGACTTGTCCTCGTTGGAAAAAGCTAAAACAATTGATGATAGCAATGTTGCCGATTGCAAAAATGTTGAGGAAATATGCGTTGCGATGGGAATATCCGAAGCTGAAATCAAGGATATTTCCCGGAGATTTGATGGATTAGATGTATTCGATAATTTTCATGAAACGTTTGGGAATTCTAATATCATTGAAATTAAAACTCAACAGCCTCAGAAATCTGTATCAAATGTTTTTAGCCGGGAACAGATCAGCAAAAATGCTAAAGCAATCAGTGCTAAAGCCGCCGAGCAAAGTAAAGATAAAGAACAGCACCGGTCATCTGATATATCAAAGTAATTAGCTGTTTAGTAAAAAATTGCCTTGTGCTACAACAGCAAGAACCCCCCATACCTCTCAATGATCTTAATGAGTTTGGTACAGGGGGATACTTGTTTATTTTTAATTTTAATACTATTCTACTTCCGCAACTAAACCGACTATTTCAAAATCTTCTTTGTTAAAAGCAAAAATATCATCGGCTCCGTAATCTTGAATAATGTCATCCATGTTATATAAATCAAGTTTTTTGTATTCCTCTCTCAATTTCTTTAAAAGTTTTTTATAAGCAGTTTCCTCACTACAGCCAGTAACTTCCGGGTCTTCTGGATATAAATCTACACCTGAGTTCAAGTCTATACCGTTGCAGTCATAAGGACAAGAGTACGCCCGTTTTCCTTCGGTGGCTATAACCTCATTATAAGCGTCTGTTTTGATTAAATAGTATTTTGTCATAATATATTTTCCTTTCTGGTTTAAAGGTTTTTCCTTACCTGATGATATTATTATATCATATTTTTAGGTGCAAGTCAAGTCAAATATTGAATTGAACCATCAAAATATATGCCAATTTTTTATTTATTTTTTGTTTAATATAACTAAAACTTTTTTAAGTTTCGCACTCCGAAAAATGGTAAAATAATAAAGGGCTGTCGAAATCTCTTTTACTTATTTGCGACAGCCCTTTATTTGTTATTTTCTTATACGTAATTTCTGATAGCTCTTCTTACAACTTCCGACTTGCTTAGACCTTCCTTTTCAGCTTTTTCCTCTATTTTTTTATTCGTTTCGGAATCGACTCTGATTCTTATATTTATTTCTTCGTCGCTGTTCGGTTCGAATTCTGCTAAATACTCATCAGCCGTTAAGTATTTTTCAGCCCATTCTTGTGCTTCTTTTAGGCTGATAGCCTGTATTTGTTCACCGGCACCCCACATATCCCCTGATTGGTAGGCAGCCCACGTTCTTGCTCCGCCGACTCCGTAAAGGAAGTACTCTCCGGTCTTTTTTCGATACAATGTTTCCCTCAGATAATCGAAATCCGAATAACTCAATCCGTTAGAAAATTCTCCGATTTTTTTTGCTGTGGAAGTGTCATAGACACGATTTTTTATGATCTTCTTCATAATATTTATCCTTTCTGGTTTAAAGGTTTTTCCTTACCTTTTTTTATATTTCCTCAAGCATACTTAAAACGCTGTTTGCACAATAAATACCACTTTCACTTGAAAGTTTACGTTCGATCATGATCTCAAGAATTTCATCAATGAGTTTGAAGAAAGTTTCAGTATAAGCCTCGCTGGCTTCTTTATCGGCTTCTTTCTTGTTGGCTTCATTATTTTTTATCTTTTTCTTAAAGTTGTAATATATACCACTTTCAATTTTTTCATATTTATCTACAATCTTTTCTACAAGATTGATATCATACTCGTTTTCTATATCACCTGTACAATTATCAAGCAGATCCAAAAAAGTACGTAACAGTTCCCCTGGTGCAAGCTCTTTAATTCTTTCATCCGAAAGATGAAAAGCCCATTCCACGTCAATGCCGCCGCAACCACCGTCATAGGATTTTTGATATCCTCCACGCCAATCAGTCAAATAAAATGGATATTCAGTTGGTCGGTCTAATAAATCCTGTGTGTCGTGTGCAAATTCCATGCAGCTCTCAACGTAGTTATTCAAAACCGCAGACTTGTATTCGTGAGAAAAAATTTCCATAAAAATCAACCTCTTTTTAATTATTTTTTTAAGGATATCTCCCTTACAGTTATTATTATATCATATTTATTGGTGCAAGTCAAGCTAAATATAGAATTGAACCATTGAAATATATGCTAAATTTTCATTAGCTTTTTTGTTTAATATAACTAAAATCTTTATAGTTCAGGCTCGTTATCCTATTCCCCGTTAATCTCCCATAATGCCGCAAGCATTTGCTGAACCTCATCAAGTCCCAGTCCTGCTATCCTTGCGGAATAAATTGCGTCCATTAGGTGCTTTTCAAGCCCTCGTAAATGCTGTTCAATCAGCACTTGTTTATCCTGTGCATTTACATAGTACCCCTTACCCTTTGAAGCCGTAACCAACCCTTCGTTGGAAAGCTCCTTATAGGCTTTCATGGTTGTAATCACACTTATCCTCAGTTCCTGTGCAAGTCTCCGGATTGACGGCAGCGGTTCTCCCTCTTTAAGCTTACCTGTAAGAATCTGCTCCCTTATCTGAGAAGCAATTTGCTTGTAAATCGGTTCGCTTGAGTTCTGATATATTTTCAAATAATCCTCTCCTTTTTACCAACTGTTTATATGTTATATATACAGTATATAATAGCCATATTCAACTGTCAATATAGATATTATACAAAAACGGATATGCAGGTTCATTTCTGCATATCCGTTGAGCTTGATATAGGGGAAATGTCTTTCATCGGTCAGGATTATTCCTGCCTTTGCTTTTATCCGCACTGCGGCTTTTGTCATGTTTTTCCGATATCTTGGCGGCATTTTTGGTAATCTGTTCCGGACCGAAAATACTGCCTGTTCGGGAAACCTGTTCAGGTTTTTCGCAACTTTGTTCCGCTGCCGTCCTGTTCCGGTTTTGTGGTTTTCCTGCAACCGGTTTCTTTGCACCGGAACGTTTGCTTTGAGATTTGGTCTTAGAATTGCCTTTACTACTATGTACGGAATTTTTCCTATTATTTTTCTCAGGCGGCTTTATCATGTTGGATAAAAATGTATTTACAGTTTTTTTGATATTGTTGATTAAATTTGAAATAGCAGATACTCTCGAGGATTTTAGGGATACAGTACCGTTGGAATTTATCTGTGCTTTAAAAATGCTCGTATCTATACCTCTTTGTTCTGCAACTCCTTTTACTTTTGTTATTTCATCATTTATGTACGGCAGCAATTGTTGATTAGAACTGTCATTCCTTTGATCAATTAACCGTTCCAAAAATTCAACAATCATATTGGTGGAATATAAACCACTTTTAATAGACTTTATGATATTATCCAATTTGGAAAGATAACTCTTCTTTTTCTTGCCTGTTGGTTGTTGAACGTATTCTTTTCGTTTATTTTTTAAACTTCCCAAATCTTTCTTTATCATGGATAGATTTACATTGTGGTCAATATTTGATTTAGCGGCTTGTAACTCGCTATTAGTACAATCAAAAATCGTTCTTATAGATCTATTGTTTAAATTTATTTCACGTAAAGACAATAAGCAATATGATTTCAAGGGTTTTTTTGTTTGCTCATTATACTCATACTTTAAATCAGTAGGAAACATAGTGATAAGATGCACTTTCTTCTCATTCGAACCATTTTCTGACGCAGGAAGTGATAAAAAGATAGCTGTTGTTTGAGTATCGATTTTTTTATTACTGGTTTCACGGGTAGGAAAAAGCATTAACAAATCAGCATTTATTTCAGAATGATTAGGTCTTAATATTGCATTATTTGGTTGCGACCATTGAAGTAACTTCGTACTCTTATCTATTGATAAAATATAATTTGGTAAGTCAATCAATTCTTTTAGTCGATCATTAAGACAATATTGTAAACCATTAGGAGAAAATGAATTAAGCGTATCATTTATATGACTACTTGACCGGAGCAGAGAATCTGTTATCTTTTTATTTAACACATCATTAAAGAAAGTTGTTGCCGACATATTATGAATATTCAGATCGGTAAGTTTATGAACACCTGTCAAATGCATAAAATCATTTATTGAGAAAGAGAGTATAAAACTTCTTATTTCTGTATCTGTTACCATTTGAAATTCATATTCTTTTTGAGATAAATCCTGATATGTTTTAGCACATTTATAAATAAGATCACTCATGTTTTTGTTCTCCTAAACTAAAAAAGACCTTGTTTAAACAAGGTCTCTTAATAGTCATATTTTCTTTCAGCTATAAAGCCTACGGCAAGTCTGGAATCTATGCAACCATACTTGACTCAATGCATACGCCCTTGCCTCCCATACACATCTCAACGCCAAATGTACCGAATACTTACGAGTACACCGAAGTCCCAAAATGAACTGAATCACGAACTGCGACCACCCACTCTTGTGGCTGTAATAAATAGATTGTAAACATCTCTATTATGCTACACTCCATTTACTAATATTAGTATATGCTATAATTCAGAAAAAATCAAGCCTTTTTTAAAAATTTTTAAAATTTTTTCGGTAACGGCTTGTTCCTGTCCTTGTTTTTATCCGCACTCTCTCTGTTATGGTAGTAAAAAATACCTTCACGTTCTGACAAGTCGGTTCCGTACACATTATCAACGTCATACAGCCAATCGCTCGGCAGTTTTGGCAGTTCACCTTGACTGATCGCAAATGCTACACATTCAAGAACTGTCATAAGTCCAAGTGAAAACTCTCTGCCCTGACTGTCACGCAGATAAAAGACTGCGTGTTCAAAACAGTTGTCGCAAATAACACGCTCTGCATCCTCTACTTCTGCTCTGTTAAAGAATATTTCCTTTAATTTGTTATTATCCATAAGTGATTTCCTTTCTATTGTATCATTTACTGCACTACCCGGAGTTTTATCAAGATAATATACCGAGAAAATCAAACAATATTGCCAAAAAAGTTGCTGCAATGACAGATATAAGAACATAATTTCTTACAAATTTATCAAGCTTCATTTTAACTTTACCTCCTCACTCAGAGAGATTCATCTCTATCCATTCTTTTCTGATGTCTTCAACCGTTCCCCATTTAGTTGTTTTACCACACGTCAGACAATAAATCCTGTTAGGCTCATAATCCTCTAAATAATCGTCCTTCTTGCCGACCATATGTAGATCCCCTCCGCAGCTGCATTTCGGTAGATCATCCCACGCATGAATTGCTCTGCCGAAGCCCGAGCCACCGATACAAACATAATCGATGTTTGATTTTTTTGTCTTACCTTTAAATATATTTTTGATAACTCCGAGAAACTTCATTAATAATTTTCCCCCTTAAAAACACGTATAACCTCAGACAGACAGCCATTACCAACACCTATAACCGAACAGCCGAACACACATATATCTATTGTTTTCCTATAGATTTTTACGGTGTTTTCGTGATGATGTCCATGTATACACAGAATAGGCTTATGCTTTCTGATGTATCTTGAAATTCCCTTTAAGCCGCAATGAGCAAGGTCTGACCTATCACCATACAATCCGTAAGCACAGTCGTGTGAAATAAGAATATTTGCATGAATCAAATTTTTGCAAATATTCAGACTCTCCTGTTGCGTGAGCATACAATAATCGCTGTCTTTATATTTTGCCGAGCCGGATAAACCGGCTGCTGTGTATTCCTTACCTCTGTCATTATCACCGATAATACCAAGTCCCTCCAACGGATTGTCACTGAGTTCCTCTATGCCGCAGCTTTCAAGCATACCGCATTCATCATGGTTTCCGAGGACACCGTAAACCGGTACGCTCACACAATCTTTAATGCAACGCAAATGTTCACGGTTGATATCCCCGAGCGTAAAACATACATCGGCATTATAACTTGAAAAATCAATGCTTTTGATTTTATCCGTACAATCCGTATGCAGATCCGCAAATACAATCATTTTCATATACAACTCTCCCTCATTTTTTATCTTTTTGTTTTCTAAGATATATTTCTATCCATAAAAAGGGCGTACCATCTATCTGACGATAAATTGCTTACCTTGTCCAAAATTCCCAAGGAAGATGCCATCGGAATGTTCTTGTGACAAACTATTAAGATAGTTATATAGTATCTTTTCAGCATTCTCCGCACTTTCTGATGTTCCAATCAGTTCAAGACCATTTTGCTCACGTTCTGTTACACAAGGTAAGCTGTCAGGTTGCTTGTAGATATAGTACATCGTTTATACCTCCAATTTCTTTGAAATACCATCTCATCCACTTCTGCCCCGGTGGGGCAAAAGTTGATTTTAATTAAAATGGCAGATCTTCATCATGAGGTACGTCCTCGAAGTCGGGCTGCTCGGTCTGCTTTTCATCGGGGGTATTACTTGATTCAGATGTTGCGTTGTCTTGCTCTCTGTCTTTTCGTTCAACAAATTCAAGCCTGTCTGCATAGACTTCAAAGGTATAGCGTTTAATGCCGTTGTTGTCCATATATGAGCCTGTGCGGACAGATCCTTGAATACCTATACGTTGACCTTTGCTGAAATACTTGCACAGAAATTCGGCTGAATTTCGCCAAACAACAACGTTGATGAAGTCAGCCTGTTTTTCCTCACCCTGCTTTGTATATGCTCTGTCAACCGCCATCGTAAATCTTGACACAGCTATGCCCGATTGGGTATGTTTCAGCTCAGGGTCGGCGGTAAGTCTTCCTACTAATGCAACAATATTCATGTTAAAACATCTCCTTATCTTTGATATATATTAAAAATTGTTTTTGGCTGTTTTTAAAAAACCTTTTAAAAATCTTCAGAACCTCCGTTTGGGGAAGTCCTCCTGTTCCGCAGCCGAGCATTGGCACAGCAACGCTGTCAATGCTAAGAAACCCGGTAACCCTTAATATTTCCGGAACAAGCTTCTCTACTGTTTCCATATGTGCTTTACTGCCGGGAAAACGCATTGTAACGGCATGAATAATATGCCGGGTATTCAAGAACGGGGCTTCCGTGCAAAAGACTGTACCGGGGCGAAAGCCGAGAAATCCGCCCCTTTCCCGGCACTCTGCTTTTGCAAGTATTTCAATCTTACCCCGGCTGAAATACTGAATGTTTTCGGCAACACCGCAATGCATTTCGTTTATGCACCTCTTGCCGCCCATATATCCCTGACCGTTTGCAGCATTAACAACAGCGTCCGTGTCCGCAAGTGCTATGTTTTCGTTAATAACATATTCAATCATATAGCTACCCCTTTGTCTGCTTTCTTTTCCTGTTCTTTAGAAATCTCCTGAGCCTGTTTAGGGGCTTCTTTTTTTTTGGAAGATAAGAACATATCTTTGCTGAAATAGTGCGTTCTTGGAGCTTTCGCACCGTTTCTTGCCCTTTCTGCGGCTTCGGCATTAAGCTCGTCTGTGAGTTCGGACAAGCGTTCGCTTTTTTCATGCAGTTCCTGTTCAAATTCAAACGGTACAGCCAGTATTTCTTTTGCGGCTTCTATATCTAAATCCTCCTTAACAAGCTTAGCTTTTTCGTCTTCAAGAACCTTACCCGTTCCTAAAATAACCTTTTCAAGCTTGTTCAGATTGGCTGACGGTAATACGCCGAAAGATGTATTATACTGCGTTTCTCCCTGCACGATTCCTCTGATACACTCATTGATACTGTCATATGTAACACTGATTTTGAAACCGTACAATTCTCCAATCTCAATAGCGGCGTCTCTGTTTCTGTTGGCAGCGGAAGCTGCAACTCGGAGAGCTTCCGCAGCGTCTTTCCGGTTGGTATATTCTATACCCCTTACCGTCATTTTAAACAAAGGAGTACCGTCCTCAACAAGCGGAATAGCACTGCTTTTTGCAGAATCTTTTTCAATTTTGGCAATTCTGTCGCATAAAAGCTGCCGCCTTTTCGGATATGCTTCGACCTTATCTTCAAGCTCATAATGCGTATCCTTGTATTCTTTTTCAAAAAGAGTAAGCTCTTTAACTCGGTTTTCAAGAACGAGTTTCTCCTTGATACGCTCATCGCCTGTGCAAAGAGCTTTTATCTCGGAATATGTTAATGCCTCTTGGTCGACATCCGAACAGGTACGGGCTGGAGTTTTTGAAGTGATGACCTGACTGATGAAACGCTGCTTTGTCTCCAGAAGTTGATAGGAATATGCGTCAAATGTTCCCTTTGTAACATACCTGTAAAGGTGGACTTTATCATTGATGTTGCCTTGCCTGACCATTCTACCCCTACGCTGTTCAAGGTCGGCAGGTCGCCACGGGACGTCCAGATCATGCAATGCAATCAATCTGTCCTGCACATTAGTACCTGTACCCATTTTGGCGGTTGAACCAATCAGGACCCTTACATCTCCGCTCCTGACCTTTTCAAAAAGCTCCGACTTCTGAGCTTCTGTCTTAGCATCATGTATGAAAGCTATTTCATTTTTTGGCACACCCATAGCAGCAAGCTTATTTTTTATATCATCATAAATACAGAATCTTCCGCTTTCCTCGAGTGAGTCAATTTCCGACATAGACTTTTCATCAACATCATTTTCTTTAACTTCATCCTGTCCGGGCTTCGGCACACCTAAATCGCAGAAAATAATTTGAGTCATTTTTTCTGCCTCAGTGTCTTGCCAAATTTCAAAGACATTATTTACACATTGATTGAGCTTTGTGTTCGGATTGTCCTCCAATGTCGGATCAATAAGTCTTGGATCAAGACCAACTTTTCTGCCGTCACCGGTTATTTTCAGCATATTATCCTCATACGGCTCAACAACCCCGGTCTGAACATCGTCAGCTCTTGCCGAAAGTTCCTGCACCATATTCTGCTGAAGCTCGGTAGGCTCTGCATTGACAATATGCAGTTCGCATTCCGGGACAGGAAGCTTTAAGCTGTCTGCTGTTTTAACATCGGCTATCTGTTTAAACATTGTCATCAGCTCCGGCATATTAGCATAGTTCGCAATCCTTGTCCTTGCCTTAAACTTGTCACCTGTCGGTGCTAATTCATAATCTGTTTTTTGTTTACCGAAAACCGATACCCAGTTATCAAAATTCTGCAAACCATGCTCCAAAAGGAAATCATACTCAAGATATCTCATCATGGTATGCAATTCCGTTACACTGTTTGAAACAGGTGTACCGGTCGCAAAAACAACACCCTTGCCGCCCGTTTTCTCATCAAGATATCGGCATTTCATAAAGAGTTCTGTAGCTCTTTGCGAAGTACGTCCGGATATGCCGGAAACGTTCTTAAGTTTTGTTACGCACATCAGATTCTTAAATTCATGTGCTTCATCAACAAACAGCTTGTCAATTCCAAGCTCTTCAAAGTAAACCGTATCATCTCTTTTGCCTGAATTTAACTTTTCGAGTTTTTGCTGTAAAGATTTTTTAGTACGCTCCAATTGCTTTACCTGAAAGTTTTTAGGGTCGCTGCTTGCTAATTCCTTAATTCCCTCTGTTATTTCTCTTATCTGCTCCTTATACATTTTTCTCTGTCTTTCCGGGGATATAGGTATCATGCCAAGCTGAGAATGACCGATTATTACGGCATCGTAATTGCCGGTAGCAATCTTAGCAAGCAGCTTACTTCTGTTCTGTTTTGTAAAATCTTTTTTGGTCGCAACCAGAATGTTAGCATTCGGATAAAGCTTCATGAAATCAGCTCCGACCTGTTCCGTTAAATGGTTCGGTACAGCAAACAAGGACTTGCTGCACAAACCGAGCCTTTTACTTTCCATGGCAGTAGCTATCATTTCGTATGTTTTTCCTGCTCCGACACAATGAGCGAAAAGTGTATTTCCACCGTAAATAGCATGAGCAATAGCATTTTTTTGATGACCATGCAACTCAATTCCTGCATTCATCCCGTGAAATTGTAAATTTGAACCGTCATATTCACGTGGACGTACACAGTTGAATTGCCTGTTATACAAATCAACAAGCTCTTTTCTGCGTTTAGGATCCTTAAAAATCCAGTCCTTAAACTGCTTTTTTATAGCTTCTGCTTTTTTCTGCACGAGCTTAGTTGCATCTAAATCCATTTCTGTAATTGGTTTACCGTTTTCGTACCTTGTCCTTGTAATATTCGGTGTAGATAAATTTAAAACACTCTCGAAAATATGATAAGCATTTTTTATCTCGGTACCATAGGTTTTACGGACGGTAACGGAATTATCTGCGGACTTATTTGAAATATACCACCTGTTTGTAACAGGAGAATAATCAACCTCAATGTTACGTTTATTTCGATAGAACAGTCCTTTTGGCATATTTGCATTATTTTCCCTCGGTGTTTTAAATGTTTCATACATAAACTGCTGATAAATTTCTTTAGGTATCCATGTTGCTCCGCATTCAACGTCAATTTCTCCGGCTTTAAGCGGGGCAGGAATAACAGATTCCAAAGCTTTGATATTATCAGCAAAAATATCATTTTTTTCTGCTGCAATTTTTGCTCCATCAATTTTTGAATAAATATTACCGCTCAAATATTCGGAGGCAGTCTGATATACGATATTATTTTCCGTTGATAATTCCGGTGAGGGGAAGATTTCCCCGGCATTCCTCAGTTGTTTTATAATCGTTTCCT
>CANQAJ010000032.1 GCA_947589365.1 uncultured Clostridia bacterium
AGCCGAGGGCATAATTGAGGCAATAAACAGAATGGCGGAAAAAATGCGTAAGGCAGGATTTTCCGAAGAGCAGATAAAACAAATAATTGATACAAATTAAAAAAAGGAGGTTTCTCAAATGGAAAAAAACGCAGAGAGCAGAAAAAGAATGGAAGATTGGTTGATGCTTATAAATGCAGAAACCGAGGAAGAACTTGCGGAGTTGTATGAAAGCACAGATATTCCGGAGGTCAGGGAAACAATTGATATGCTGAGAGAAATGAGTAAGGACGAAGAAATTGTTAAGGAAGCAAGAGAACGTGAGGAATACCTTAAGAAACAGGAAGCCTTGATAGATGAAGCGGAAAGGATGAAAAAAGAATAAAACAACAGGTCGTTTCAGAAAATTAAAATCTGAAACGACCTGTATTTTTAAAAGTAAAGGATATTCAAACGGTAAATCCTCCGTTTACACCTATGACCTGTCCGGTGATGAAAGAAGAATTTTTATCAGCGAGAAATAGTGCGGTTCTCGCTATGTCATCCGGCGTGCCTATAGTGCCGGTCGGAGTTTGTTCTGCTAATTCTTTAAAATCCTCGGTTGTAAGAGAAGAAGTCATATCGGTTTTAATAACACCCGGAGCTATGCAGTTTACGGTTATTCCGCTCAACCCCTCCTCCATGGCAAGAGCCTTTGTCAGACCGATAACACCTGCCTTTGCCGCAGAATAATGTACCTCACACGAACCTCCGACCTGCCCCCACATTGAAGATATATTTATAATTCTGCCATAATGCTGACGTATCATATAGGGTAATGCACTTCTGCAACAATAAAATGCACTGCTGAGATTTACCGATATCATTCTGTTCCAGTCATCATCTGTGATATCCGTAAAAAGTTTTGTCTGAGCAATACCGGCATTATTTATCAAAATATCAACTCCGCCGTATTGGACAGTTATTAATTCAAACATCTTATTGACATCGGCAGAATCAGAAACATCGGCTTTTATGATTTCAGCCACACCGCCGTTTTTTATAATTTCGGAAAGTAGTTTTTCGGCAACACTAAGGGAATTATTAAAGTTGATAATGACTCTGTATCCGTTCAGTGCAAAAAGTTCCGCAGTTTTTGCACCGATACCTCTTGATGCACCGGTTATCAGTACAGTTTGCATATTACACCCTCTTGATAGCCTTAACTATTTCACCTACAAACATTTCGTGAAGGTCACCGTTTGAATATTGTGCGTCTATTATAGATTTATCAATAAATCCCTCAAGACCGATTGTTTGCTTATAAAGCTTTTTGCAGACGAGTACGAGTTGTGCTTGCTCAAAGTAGGGTATATTTTGGGAGTCAATATTTTCATATACTGTTACAAGACCTGTTTCTTTTATTTTATCTACATCTCTTCCCGAATATTTTCCGCAGTATCCGAGTTCCTTTTTCATATTTCCGCCGAAAAAGGAGAGGGTGTAGTATTCGTTTTTATCAAGAAATTCAAGCGTATATCTGCTTTGACGCACAAAGGCAAAAGTTACGTTTTTATTCCAAAGCACACCACTTCCGCCCCAACTTGCTGTCATAGTATTGATTTTTTCATCATTACCTGCTGTAATGAGCATCCAGTCATTTCCTATTGCATTAAAAAAATTGGTATTAAGTTCATTTACATTGATTTCTGTAAAATTCATAATAAATTCCTCCTGCTAAATTATATGATTATAATTAAATTATATCATACACAGACAAACAGGTAAATCGTAAATTGTAATATGAAAAAATTTTTTATATGCATAATATACATAAATTTATGTATATTTGCATAAAACAATTCATTTTAGGAATGTTTTAGGTAAAAAACTTAAAAATAATAATTGGAATACGGAAAAAATATATAGAAATGATTGGTTAATTTAGATATAAACTTTATAAAAAAATATAAAATATTGTACTATTAACTGAAAATTACTGATTTTGAATAAATATTCATATTTTTCTTGAAATTATGCAAAAATGTTGTATAATGGTATAGTAATTTAATTTAACGGAGGTAATTATATCATGGGTGATATTAAAAAGGTTGTACTTGCATATTCCGGCGGACTTGATACGTCCATTATTATTCCTTGGCTAAAGGAAAATTATGATAACTGTGAGGTCATAGCTGTTTCGGGTGACGTAGGACAGGGCACCGAGCTTGAGGGTCTTGAAGAAAAGGCGAAGAAAACAGGTGCATCAAAGCTGTATATTGAGGATCTCAATAAGGAATTTATTGAGGATTATGTATTCCCGACAATTAAGGCTGATGCGGTATATGAGAACAAATATCTTTTAGGAACATCATTTGCAAGACCGATAATTGCAAAGAGAATAGTAGAAATTGCACTAAAAGAGGGTGCTGATGCTATATGTCACGGATGCACAGGTAAGGGTAATGATCAGGTTCGTTTTGAACTTGCAATAAAAGCTTTTGCTCCGGATATGAAGATAATTGCTCCGTGGAGAGAGTGGAACCTCAAATCAAGAGATGAGGAAATAGAGTATGCAGAGGCACATGATATTCCGCTCAAGATAACAAGAGAAACAAATTATTCCAAAGACAAAAATATATGGCATATATCGCATGAAGGACTTGATCTTGAAGATCCTGCAAATGAGCCAATGTATAACAAAGAGGGATTCCTTGAACTCGGAGTATCTCCGGAGCAGGCACCCGATAAACCGACATATGTAACAATATCCTTTGAAAAGGGTAATCCGGTTGCTATAGACGGCGAAAAGCTTGGTGCAGTGGAACTGGTAAAGAAACTTAATAAACTTGGCGGAGAAAACGGTATAGGCATAGTTGATCTTGTTGAGAACAGACTTGTAGGCATGAAGTCAAGAGGTGTATATGAAACTCCGGGCGGAACGATATTGTATCATGCACATAACAAGCTTGAGGAAATTACACTTGACAGAGATACATATCACTTCAAACAGCAGGTTGGTCTGCGTTTTGCAGAGCTTGTATATTTCGGTCAGTGGTACACACCGCTCAGAAAGGCTCTTTCTGCATTTGTTGATTCAACACAGGAAACCGTTACGGGCGATGTTAAGCTTAAGCTTTACAAGGGCAATATAATTGACGCAGGAGTTACATCTCCGTATTCACTCTATGATCCTGATATTGCAACATTTGATGAGGACGAGGTTTATGATCAGAAAGACAGTGCCGGATTCATAAATCTTTTCGGACTTCCGATAAAGGTTCAGGCAAAGAAAAAGCTTATTAAAGAATAATAAATATAATTTAAGGAAATGGTTCAGGCATCGGGGCAGACAGTGGTTTGCATTGTTTGTCCCGTAAGCTTTTAAGGAAATAAGAAAAAACGGTTTTTGTATGTTCGGATAAGAAAAATTCGGATATACAAAAGCCATTTAAAAAATGAAAGAATGGAGTGTGTTAATATGAAACTTTGGGCAGGACGTTTCTCAAAAGAAATAGATAAAAAAACAAATGATTTCAATTCATCAATATCATTCGACAGCCGTATGTATCGTGAGGATATAGAGGGAAGTATAGCTCATGCCACTATGATAGGCGAGTGCGGTATAATTGAGAAAAGCGAGGCAGACGCTATAATAAAGGGACTTGAGAGTATTCTTGCAGATATAGACAGCGGTAAGCTTGTAATTGATCCTAATGCTGAGGACATACATACCTTTATTGAGGGAGAACTTACCGAAAGGCTCGGTCAGACAGGAAAAAGACTTCATACGGCAAGAAGCAGAAATGATCAGGTAGCACTTGATATAAGACTTTATCTTAAAAAAGAAGTAAAGAATATCAAGTCACAGATAAAAGAACTTATAGAGGTAATCTGCAAAAAAGCAGAACAGTACAGCAAAGCAGTAATGCCCGGATATACACATCTTCAAAGGGCACAGCCTATAACATTCGGTCATCACCTTATGGCTTATGCGGAAATGCTGCTGAGGGATGCAGACAGACTTGAATGTGCATATAAACATATGGACTCTATGCCACTCGGCAGCGGTGCTCTTGCAACAACCACTTACCCGATAGACAGAAGTATAACAGCTTCGCTTTTAGGCTTTTCCGATATATGTCAAAACAGCCTTGACGGTGTTTCCGATAGAGATTTTTGTATGGAACTTGCTTCTGTACTTTCAATAATTATGGTACATCTTTCTCGTTTTTCCGAAGAAATAATCATGTGGTGTTCGTGGGAATTTAAGTTTGTAGAGCTTGACGATGCGTTTTCAACAGGTTCAAGCATAATGCCGCAAAAGAAAAATCCTGATATAGCAGAGCTTGTTAGAGGAAAATCGGGCAGGGTATTCGGCGACCTTATGACACTGCTTACTGTTATGAAAGGTATAGCACTTGCTTATAATAAAGATATGCAGGAGGATAAGGAGGCAATATTCGATGCGGTCGATACCGTAAAAATGTGCCTTACAGCCTTTACTCCGATGATAGATACAATGCGTGTATTGACGGATAATATGAGAAAAGCAGCCGCAAACGGCTTTATCAATGCAACGGACTGTGCCGATTATCTCGTCAAAAAGGGACTTCCTTTCCGTGATGCATATAAGGCAACAGGTACGCTTGTTGCACTTTGCATAGAGAAAAAGACAACGCTTGAAGAACTTCCGCTTGAAGAATATAAAAAGATATGTGATACGTTTGACGAGGGAGTATATGAGGCTATTTCACTTGAAAACTGCGTAAACGGAAGAAAGGTACTCGGAGGACCGGCAAGTGAAAATGTCATTGCACAGGTAAAAAGGGTAAGAGAAATAACGGAAAAGTTATGATATACCGTTTATTTAAAGAAAAGAGGAAAAGAAAATGAAAATAAAGGCAGGAATAATCGGAGCAACAGGATATGCGGGAGCAGAACTTGTACGCATACTTCTGACTCACCCGGAAGCGGAGATTGCCGCAATAAGCTCGGTAAGTTTTGAGGGTAAAAAACTAAGCGAGGTTTATCCGTCATATAAAGAGCTTTGCGATATGGAATGTGGAACACAGGATGAGGTCGTAGAAAAAAGTGACGTTATATTTGCCGCACTTCCCCACGGACTTTCACAGGAACTTGCCGCACAATGCGATAAGGCGGGAAAAGCATTTATAGACCTCGGGGCGGATTTTCGTCTTGAAAGCGAAGAAGAATATAGGCAGTGGTACGGCTGTGAATTTCTTGACCATGACCTTCACAAAAGAGCAGTATACGGACTTCCGGAACTTTTTAGAGAAAATATACAAGGTAAACGCATAATAGCAAATCCGGGTTGTTATACTACAGGTGCACCGCTTGCACTTGCACCGGCAGTAAAGGCAGGACTTGTCAGCACTGAGGGAATAATTGTAGATTCAAAATCAGGTGTTACGGGTGCAGGAAGAAAACCGAGTCAGGGTAATCATTATCCCGAGCTTAACGAGGGTTTTCACGCATATAAGGTTGCAAATCACAGACATACACCGGAAATAGAGCAGACTCTTTCAAAGCTTTCCGGTAAAAAGGTGACAATTACATTCGTACCGCACCTTCTTCCTGTAAACAGAGGAATAATTTCAACTTGCTATGCAAGAATAAATGATGGAGTAAGATTTGAGCAGATAAGAGAGGAATATGAAAAATTCTATAAAAATGAATTTTTTGTGCGTGTTCTTCCGGATGGAGCAAATGCAGATATACATAACATAAAATATTCCAATTTCTGCGATATCTCACTTCACCACGATAAGAGGACAAATACGCTTGTTGCAATATCCGCTATTGATAATATGGTAAAGGGAGCGGCAGGACAGGCAATACAGAATATGAATATAATTTTCGGACTTGACGAAAAGACAGGTCTTGTTATAGTACCGCCGGCATTTTGATTTGACAGGGTGAGCCTATGGAAAGTCAGACTTTTATACCGAAATTTCATATGACTGTAAAAGATAATATTTTTTGGGCAAAAAGAAATCTTGTTGATTCAATATGGAAAAGTGCCAATCTTGAGGGAATTACCGTAACATATCCCGATACACAGGTAATATGTGAGGGAATGTCGGTTGCAGGCTACAGTATTGAAGAAATAAATGCCGTAAATGATCTTAAATACGCATGGCAGTTTATGCTTGAAAATATTGAGAAACCGGTATCTCTTGAATTTATGAAAGATCTGCACAGACAGATTGGCAGATTTACCGTTAAAAATGCAGGGAGTATAAGACTGTATGATGTAAATATAGGCGGAACGGATTGGCAGCCTCCGATACCTGATGAAAATAATATACAGTCGGGTATTGAGGAGATTTTAAAAATAAAAAATCCTACGGACAGGGCATTGGAAATGTTTGTGTTCTGTGCAAGAGGACAGTTTTTCTGTGACGGCAATAAAAGGCTGTCAACTCTTATGGCAAATAAAATACTGATAGAAAACGGTCATGGAATTTTGTCTGTACCGATAAAATATCATTCGGATTTTTATAGGCTGTTGATTGGATTTTATGAAACAGCGGAAAAGTCGGAGCTTAAAAGATTTTTGTATGAAAACTGTATTCATGGGGTTAATTTCGGTACTTCGGGGTAAATGCAAAAATAATCGGTATTATTAACTTCGGGTGCATGGGGGTTGTATATTTCAGGAAATCGGGTGTGATAAGTATGGTTCTGATGTGTAAAAATAAGCCTGTATATGATATTGATACAGAGGTTGTTTATAATGAAAAGCTTCTGCCCGGTTATATGATGAAAAATCCATGCCGCAGTACCTTTAAAATATGGTTTAAGCTGAGATACAGCTCAAATACAAATTCGATTGCACGAAAGCTTAAGGGTGTTACATTCGGTCAGGGAAACAGGGTGCTTATCAATGAGAAAACATATGCACTCAGCCTTAGCGACTGCTACTGGGTAAAGGATGAAAATTGTCCGTCAGACTTTGAAGCCGTCAGTCCCTACTATAACGATTTTTGGAAAGGCGAGGGAGTATATGATATCAATAAGGGCGGTGCAATACCCACATTGTATACAGGCGGTTTTTTGTCAAAGGAATGGATATCGGCAAAGTATCTTTGTAAATATGATAAGGATGCAGGTATAGAGGAGGATGTTTCCGTATTGTGCAGGGACTGCGGTGTTTCTGCCTGTAATGTAAAAAGAATTTCCGGCGGAGTTATGGCGGAAAACTTTACAAATACAGATTTAATGCTGGAACAGGCTGATGAATCCGGACTGATTGACCCCGATGACTTTAACGAGGGCGATATAATCAGGTTACTCGGATTGCAGGGAGTACAAATGCTGACAATAGATGCAATAACGGGAAACGGCGACAGACACGCAGGAAATTTCGGCTGGCTGAGGGATACGAATACAGGCGAATATGTATCGGCCGCTCCGCTTTATGATTTTGACCACGCACTTGACAGCAGAGCGACTTATGACAGACTTATCGGTGATGCGGCTGCCGAAATAAAGAAATCAGATTATTTCAGCGAGGCATTGAGGATTTGCAGTACAGTATCGGTACTTAAGACAAATGAGATTTTTAAGCTCAGGGCAAATAAAATATCAGAGCTTTTAAATAAAGTATAAATGATAAAAGAAACATTGACGGAGGAATTGATATGTCATATAAATTTATAGACGGCTCTGTTACCGCAGCGAAAGGCTTTAAAGCATCAGGCATACACTGCGGTATCAGGAAAAATAAATCCAAGCGTGATATAGGAATGATATTCTGCGAAAAAAGATGCACTGCGGGAGCCGTTTATACTACTAACCTCGTTCAGAGTTCACCTATAACCGTAACAAGACAGAATCTTACGGACGGCTATGCTCAGGCGGTTATTGCAAACAGCGGAAACGCAAATACCTGTAATGCGGATGGAGATATAAAGGCAAGGAAAATGTGTGAGCTTGCTGCCGAGAAATTGGGGATAAGTGCTGATGATGTTATTGTTGCCTCAACAGGTGTAATAGGTCAGATACTTCCTATAGAACCTATAGAAAATGCAGTACCGCAGTTGGTTTCGGAGCTTTCCGAAAACGGGGCGTCAAATGCTGCCGAAGCAATTATGACAACAGATACGGTAAGCAAGGAAGTTGCTGTGGAAACTGTGATAGGAGGCAAAACGGTAAGAATAGGCGGAATATCAAAAGGCAGCGGAATGATACATCCGAATATGGCAACAATGCTTTGCTTTGTTACTACTGATGCGGCTATATCCTCAGAGATGATAGGAAAGGCAGTTAAAAAAGCCGCCGATGATACTTTTAATATGATAAGTATAGACGGAGATACCTCAACAAATGATATGCTTTCGGTTATGGCATCGGGACTTGCAGGAAATGAGGAAATAACCTCAGAGGGTGAGGATTATGATATATTTTTGGAAGCACTTACAGCCGTATGCAGAAAGCTTTCAAAAATGATGGCAAAAGACGGCGAGGGAGCAACAAAGCTTCTTGTATGTAAAGTAAGCGGAGCAAAGACGGAAAAGGATGCAAAAGGAGTTGCAAAGTCCGTAATATGCTCAAGTCTGCTTAAGGCGGCTATGTTCGGAGCTGATGCAAACTGGGGACGTGTACTTTGTGCGATAGGGTACTCCGGCTGCGATGTGGATGTGCATAAGGTTGATGTTTCCTTTGCTTCCGATAAGGGGAAAATAGATGTATGTAAAAACGGAGCAGGAATTGAGTTTTCCGAGGATGATGCAAAGGAAATACTGATGCGTGATGAGATAGACATAATCGTTGAGCTTAATGACGGAAGCGGATGTGCCGAGGCATACGGTTGTGATTTGACATATGATTATGTTAAAATAAACGGAGATTACAGAACATAAGGCGGAGATGAGTAAAATGAATGAAATAACAAACAAGGATCGTGCAAAAGTGCTTATACAGGCACTTCCGTATATACAAAAGTATTCGGGGCAGACGATTGTAATAAAATACGGCGGAAATGCAATGGTAAGTGATGAGCTTAAGGACGCTGTTATGAGCGATATAGTTCTTCTGAGGCTTGTCGGAATAAATGTTGTCCTTGTTCATGGCGGCGGTCCCGAGATAAGTGCTATGCTGAATAAAATAGGCAAGGAAAGCAAATTTGTAAACGGACTCCGTGTGACAGACAAGGAAACCATTGATGTAGTACAGATGGTGCTTGCCGGAAAGGTCAATAAAAGCCTCGTACAGCTTCTTGAACAGCACAGCGGAAAGGCAATAGGACTTTGCGGTCTTGACGGAAGAATGATAATGGCGGAAAAGAAAATCGCCGCAGAGGATCTCGGCTTTGTCGGAGAGATAACCGAGGTCAATACCGAGGTTATAACGAATGCGACGGAAAACGGATATATTCCGATAATTTCCACTATTGCAGGCGGCTATAACGGTGCTGTGTATAATATAAATGCCGATCTTGCGGCGGCGAGAATTGCTTCGGAGCTTAATGCCGCAAAGCTCATACTTATGACTGACATAAGAGGACTTCTCAAGGACAAAAATGACGAAAGTACGCTTATACCCGTTGTTAATGTCAGCGAAGTACCTTCACTGAAGAGAGAGGGTATAATTTCAGGCGGAATGATACCGAAAATCGACTGTTGTGTTGAGGCAGTAAGGCGAGGGGTAAAAAGAGCACATATAATAGACGGAAGGATACTTCATTCTATTCTTATAGAGATGTTCTCTGACGAGGGCATTGGTACAATGTTCTATTAATCTGTATCGGAGGGTTAAAGATGAATTTTGAAGAAATAAAAGCTGATGAAAATGAGTATCTCATGCATACATACGGTCGTTTCAATGCCGCACTTGTAAGCGGCAAGGGTGCGAAAGCCGTTGATGTAAACGGAAAGGAATACATAGATTTCACGAGCGGGATCGGAGTAAATTCTCTCGGCTACTGCGATGACGGCTGGGTAAAGGCGGTGACAGAGCAGGCAGGGACAATTCAGCATATGTCAAATCTTTATTATTCGCCCGTTCAGATAAAGGCGGCGAAAAAGCTTTGTCAGCTCAGCGGAACGGATAAAGTTTTGTTCTGCAACAGCGGAGCTGAAGCTAATGAATGTGCAATAAAACTTGCAAGAAAATACAGCTTTGATAAATACGGCAAGGAAAGGAACAGAATAATTACGCTTGTTAATTCTTTCCATGGAAGAACGCTTGCTACTCTCACGGCAACGGGTCAGGATGTTTTCCATAATTACTTTTTCCCGTTTAACGAGGGCTTTGAATATGCCGAGGCAAATAATATTGATGATGTAAAGGCTCATATAAGCGATGATGTATGCGGAATATTTATTGAGCTTATCCAGGGCGAGGGCGGAGTTATGCCGCTTGAACCGGAATTTGTAAATGAATTGACCGATATCTGTGCCGAAAATGATATACTCCTTCTTGTTGACGAAGTTCAGACGGGTGTTTCAAGAACGGGACGTTTTTTATGTTGTGAGAATTACGGCATTAAGCCCGATATCGTAACACTTGCAAAGGGACTCGGCGGAGGTGTTCCGATCGGAGCTTGTCTTTGTAATAAAAAGCTTTCGGAAGTATTCACACCCGGTACTCACGGGACAACCTTTGGAGGAAATCCGATAGCCTGTGCGGCGGCAAATGAGGTACTTTCAAGAGTGGCTGATGAGGAATTTCTTTCAGAAGTAACCAAAAAGGGAGATTATATAAGGGAGAAGCTTGCGGCATTTCCTAATGTCAGGGAAACAAGAGGCATGGGAATGATGATAGGAATAGTAACGGAGAAAGATAATGCAAAAGAGGTTGCCGCAAAGTGCGTTGAAAACGGTTTGCTTATTCTTACAGCAAAAAATCTTCTCAGACTTCTTCCGCCGCTTACAATAACCTATGAAGAGATAGACAAAGGTCTTGAAATATTAAAATCAGTTATGGAGGAATAAACCAATGAAAAACTTACTTAAAATGCTTGATCTTTCAACCGGGGAGATCATTGACATTCTCAATCTTGCCGACCAGCTCAAATATGAGCAGAAGCACGGCATAGCACATAAGCTTCTTGCAGGAAAAACACTCGGTCTTATTTTTGAAAAGGCATCCACACGTACAAGGGTATCTTTTGAGGTGGGTATGTATCAGCTCGGCGGACAGCCGCTGTTCCTTTCCTCACGTGATATGCAGATAGGCAGGGGCGAGCCCGTGCAGGATACCGCAAGGGTACTTTCACGCTATCTTGACGGAATTATGATACGTACATTTGAGCAGAAAGAGGTTGAGGATCTTGCAAAATACGGCTCTATTCCGATAATAAACGGACTCACGGATTTCTGTCATCCTTGTCAGATACTTGCCGATCTTATGACAATACGTGAATTTAAGGGCAAGCTGAGCGGTCTTAAAATGTCTTTCATCGGTGACGGCAATAACATGATGAATTCACTTATAGTTGGTGCTTTAAAGACCGGTATGTCTATTTCGGTTGCTTGTCCGGAGGGATATGAGCCTGATACTCAGGTGCTTGATTTTGCAAAGGAATACGGGGATAAGTTCGGTATGTTCCGCACGCCGAAGGAAGCTGTTGTTGATGCCGATGTTGTAATAACCGATGTATGGGCGTCAATGGGACAAGAGGGCGAAGCTGAGAAACGCAGAAAGGCATTTGAGGGATATCAGGTAAATTCGGAGCTTATGGCTCTTGCAAAACCGGATGCAATGGTACAGCATTGTCTGCCGGCACACAGGGGAGAGGAAATTACTGAGGATGTATTTGAAGCCCATGCTGCTGAGATATTTGAGGAAGCAGAGAACAGGCTTCATGCACAGAAAGCCGTAATGGTAAAATGTCTGTCCTGATGATAGCGGCTTATAAGAGAAAAATAAAATAAGTAAAATAGTTATGGTTGTAAGGTTTAAAGATAGAGGGGAGATTAAAATGGATTCATCGGTTTTTGAAAATTATGAATCTGAGGTACGTTCCTATTGCAGACATTTTCCCACTGTTTTCGCAAAGGCAACGGGTTCGGAATTCATTGATGAAAACGGAAAAAAATACCTTGATTTTTTCTGCGGAGCGGGAGCGGCAAACTACGGTCATAATAATCCGTTCATAAAGGAAAGGTTGATTGATTACCTTAATAATGACGGAATTATCCACGCACTTGATATGTATACCATAGCCAAAAGGGATTTTATCCGGACACTTGAGGAAAAAATACTTAAGCCGAGGGGCTATGATTACAAGATACAGTTTCCCGGTCCTACGGGAACAAACGCGAACGAAGCAGCACTTAAGCTTGCAAGAAAGGTCAAGAAAAGACAGAATGTGTTTGCACTTATGGGTGCTTTTCACGGCATGACTCTCGGCTCACTTGCATTGACAACGGATAAGTCATCAAGACGCGGTGCGGGCGTTCCTCTCGGTAATGTGACATTTATACCGGCTCCTTATATGTTCCCTGAGCTTGATACAATAGCTTATATGCAGAGGCTTATAGATGATGACCACAGCGGTATTGAAAAGCCTGCGGCACTGTTTATAGAAACAATACAGGCAGAGGGCGGAATACGAGTATTTGATGCGGATTGGTTGAAAAGAGTAAGTGAGTTCTGTAAAAGAAATGATATTCTTCTTGCAGTGGATGAGGTTCAGGTAGGCTGCTGCCGAAGCGGATCATTCTTCTCCTTTGAACGTGCGGGTATAAAGCCGGATATCGTTACAATGTCTAAATCCATAGGCGGATACGGTATGCCGCTTGCGATTACGCTTTTCAAGCCGGAGCTTGATATATGGTCGCCGGGTGAGCATAACGGTACGTTCAGAGGTAATCAGCTTGCTTTCGTTGCCGCAAAGGCAGGACTCGAGTTTATGCTTGAAAATAATATTGAGGATTCCGTAAAGAAAAAGGGAGAAACAGTAAAGAGCTTCATAGAAAAGGAAATTCTTCCGCTTGATGAAAGACTTCAACTCAGAGGCATTGGACTTATATGGGGAATAGATTTTGAGAAATTCCCTGTTGAAGGACTTGCGGATAAAATTGAAATGAAATGTTTTGAAAACGGTCTGATAATCGAGGGAGCAGGAAGGAAAAATTCCGTTGTAAAGCTGATGCCTCCGCTTGTGATAACGGAGGAAGAGTTAATTGACGGATTGAAAATAATAAGAGATTCCGTAAGGTCTGTTCTTGCGGAGTTGTGATTTGAATAAGTAGGGTAATTATAATGAATTTAGGATATTTAACACGGGTTCTCGGTGGTGCAAGCTTCAAAAAAATGCATGAAGCGATAAATGTTGTACATGAGAAATCGGGAAAAAACAAAATCATAACGTTTTTCGATATGCTTGGCTGCGGTCTTAAATACGGTGCGGGATATAACGATTATGTTATATTTGAATTTTATAAAATGAAAGCTAAACAGAGGAAAACCTATCTTACAAGGCTTAAAAACAAAAGACTTATTATGACTCTCAATGACGAAAGATATACATATATCTTCGATGAGAAAAATGTATTTGATAAGAAATTCAAGGATTTTGTAAGACGTGAAATAATTGACCTTGCCGATATAGGCTATCCCGAATTTGAAAAATTTATTGAGGGCAAGGAGTACTTCTTTGCCAAGCCGTATATCGGGGAAAGCGGCAAGGGGATTGAAAAAATCCATGTTCCGGACTTCGAGAATACAGAGAAGCTTTATAAGTATGTAACCAACCCCGAAAAGAATTTCGGAGTTATCGAGGAGGTTATAGTACAGCATCCGCAGGCGGCAAAGATATATCCGTATTCGATAAACTGTCTGCGTATTGTAACGCTTGTCAATAACGGTGAGGCCCATATACTTTATTCCGTGTTCAAGACAGGCAATAACGGAAAATTTGTTGACAACCTTGAAAACGGCGGTCTTGCCTGTCATTTTGATCTCGACAGGGGAGTTGTGACAGGTCAGGGACATACGTCCGCACTTGTTAATTATGAGGCACACCCGGCGACAGGAATAAAATTTGAAGGCTATAAGCTTCCGTATGCAAAGGAGATAAAGGAGCTTGTAAAGAAGGCTGCATTGTTAATTCCCGAATTCCGTTATGTCGGATGGGATGTATGCATAATGCCGGACGGTCCGGCAATAGTGGAGGGAAATGATTACCCTGCATATGATTTTCCTCAGCTTCCCGATGAGGATAAGCCGAGAATAGGTCTGATCCCCCTTATAGAAAGTTTCGGGGTAAAGGTAAAGAAATAATTTATTTGCTGATACAAGAGTGTATATTTTTGTATCAGCTTAAATTTATAAAATTCCTTATTGTAAACCTGTATTTTGTCCATACTCTTATCGGCTGATGTTGATTTGCATAGTGTCACCTGTTGCAGCTCTATAATTTTATGAAAGAGGTTTTTATGCTGAAAGTACTGTATCTTATTGAAAGAATGATAAAGCTTGATTATGCAAATATGCTCAGAATTTCAAAATCTGTTTCAAGAAAGGCTAAAAAATCACAGTGTTATATTCTATATGATATGATAAAGTGCGGAATAAAATATCAGGCGGGGTATTATGATTATCAGGAATTTGAATTTTATAAGATAAGCGAGGATAAAAGAAATACTTTTCTTACAAGAGGAAAGAATAACGAAATAATCAAAAAATATAACGACAGAAAGTATTTTGATGTTTTTAATGATAAGATTAAATTCAATAATCTTTTTTCGGAATATCTCGGTCGTGACTGGATTAATCTCAAGACATCCTCTCTCGATGATTTTATCGGGTTTCTCCAAAAAAATCCGATAATTATTGCAAAACCGATTGACGGCGAGGGCGGAAACGGGATTGAAAAATACGCTCTGTCGGAAAGCAGCTCTGCGGAGGAAATATATAAATCCGTAATATCCGAAAAACAGCTTCTTGTTGAAGCATTTGTACGACAGCATAAGGATATGGATATACTTTATGCGGGTTCGGTTAATACAATTCGTATGTTTACATTCTGTAAGGAGGGCAGGGGACATTTTCTTCAGGCAATACTCAAAATAGGAAACGGCGGTGTTATTGATAACTTTTCAAGCGGGGGAATGTATACCTTTGTAGAGGATGACGGTACTGTTGAAGTTCCTGCCATTGATAAGAACGATGTTATCTATGAAAGACACCCGATAACGAATACCGGAATTGTCGGATTCAGTGTTCCGATGTTTGCTCAGGCTGTCAGACTTGTAGAAAAAGCTGCACAAACTGTGCCGGAGATAGGGTATGTCGGATGGGATGTTGCGATAAGCGAAAACGGACCTGTTATCATTGAGGGAAACTGTTTCCCGGGAGTGTTTCAGAAAAAGGCAAGCTTTACAAAGAACGGTACGGGAATTTTGCCTAAATATTCGCAGTATATGGATATCTGACAGGCTTTTGCAGTCTGATATCCGAAGCGGAAATATATCAGTTGGAGTAAAGTTCCCTGTAAGACAGCCTTTTGCTGTTTTCTTACAAGGGTACTTTACTTTTTTAAATAAATGTGTTAATATACTTCTGTAATACTATGACAAAAAATTAACAAATAGAAATTAAAATATCAGGTCGGTGAATATTCTGATGCATAGAAATAAAAACATATCCGCTCCCGTGATAAAGCGTTTGCCGAGATATTACCGCTTTCTCGGGGAGCTTCGAGATAAAGGAGTTATCCGCATATCTTCAAGGGAGCTTTCGGATAAAATGGGCTTTACAGCTTCGCAGATAAGACAGGATCTCAACTGTTTCGGCGGCTTCGGTCAGCAGGGCTATGGTTATCCTGTGGAAAGTCTGTATAACGAAATAGGTCATATACTCGGTCTTGACCATACCTATAATGCTATATTGATAGGGGCGGGTAATCTCGGAAAAGCTGTAGCGATGCATATGTCCTTTGAAAAAAGAGGATTCAGGCTTACGGCAATATTTGACAACGACCCCGGAAAAGTCGGGACGGTAATACGTGATATAAGTGTATCGGATCTTGACAGCCTTGAGCAATTCTGTTTGGAAAATAAAACAGATGCGGCGATTTTTTGTGTCCCGAAAGAGGCTGCACATGAGATAGCCGACAGACTGTACAGAGCGGGCGTGAAAAACTTCTGGAATTTCAGCCATTACGATCTTTCAGTACATTATGATGATATAATAGTTGAAAATGTGCATCTTAATGACAGTCTTATGATATTGTGCTATAAAATTTCCGATGCAAATTATTTTCCCGATGATACATCAGCGTGATTAATTAAAGAATTATGAAGAAAAAAATTATTATACCGAAAATTAAAGAGGTCGGTTCTCCGAAAAGAGGTTTTAAGTATTATATAGAAGATATTGTACATACAATTATATTCTGCTTGTGTGCATTATTCATAGGTATTGTAATCGGTGCTTTTGATGCTGCCTTTATGAACGTGCTTTCATTAGTGACAGGCATCAGAGAGCAATACCCGTTTTATTTTATCCCGTTTTTAAGCCTTGCCGGATTATTGATATACTTTTTGTTTGACCGTTTCAGCAGGGGAAAATCAGGAGTAATATCCCTTGATTTTGATGGTGAACGGGATAAAAAAGCAAAAACAAAGCTCAGATTGATTCCCATGGTTATTTTCGGAACATGGCTTACCCACCTTTGCGGTGGAAGTGTGGGAACGGAAAACGCCGCAATACAAACAGGCGGAACGCTCGGAAGTCTTATATCCCGTAAATTATCCCTGAAAAACAGCACTAAAATACTCACTGTAACAGGTCTGGCCGCCGCATTCGGAGGGCTTTTCGGTACTCCTGCCGCAGCAATTTTTTTTGCCGCGGAAGTGTTCTCACCCGGGTATATTGATGTAACGTTTCTGCTGCCGGCAATGATATCGGCATATACCTCGGACTGGGTTTCACGGATGATAGGAATTGAAGAAATTAAATCGGAGCTTGGTCTGAGCATTGATATAAGTGTAGATTTTGTTATAATACTGTGTGTATCGGCAATAGTTTTCGGAATAGCAGGCGGATTATTTGCATTTCTGCTGAAAAACATAAAAAAGCTTCTGTCTGCAATTATTCCGAATCCGTATTTTAAAATATTTCTGACAGGTTTTTTGGTGAGTTCAATTTCCCTGTATATATTTAACGGAAAGTACAGCGGATCGGGTATGAATATAATTTATGATTCCCTCGGCGGAGGTAATGTCGGTTTCTATGATTTTATCCTTACATTCATTTTGACGATTCTGACGCTTTCGGCAGGTTATCAGGGAGGAGTATTTATTCCACTTTTTGCCATAGGAGCATCGCTTGGTGCCGTTATAGCAATGCTATTTAATATGCCTGTTGTTTTGTTTGCGGCTTTTGGCTATGCCGCCGTATTTGGAGCGGCGACAAATACACTTCTTGCACCGATATTTCTTGGTGCGGAGATATTCGGTTATGAATATATGCCGTATTTTTTTGTTGTATGTATAATTGCATATATTTTCAACGGAAACTGCGGCATATATACAAACAGAAAAAATCGTATTGTTATGCCTCACCTTTTAGTGGTAAAGAAGTAATAATTATCCCTCATGTCTGCATATTTTTATGTAAAGACATGGAGGGATAATTTTTATGGAAAACATGATTATACCCGCAATATGTGCGGCTGTAATGCTGACGCTTATTATAATACATCTGATAATGCACTCAAAGCACCCCATAAGATCTTCATTATTATCACTTTTACCCGGAATAGCGGCTCTGCTTTGTGTAAATCTGATATCGGGATATACAAATGTAACTATACCCGTAAGTCCGCTTTCACTTTCCGTTTCCGCAGTTCTCGGGATCCCCGGAGTAACGTGTTTGTTAATTATCCAAAGAATTTTGTGAAATCAGTCTGTCGCTGCTTGACACGGCAGGGCAGAATATGGTATAGTAAAGGGGAAGTTAATATTTCAATATGCGGTGCTAACGGTGTGCATTTTGCGGTATTTGTGCCTGCCGACAGGTAAGGTACTGCCATGTGTTCGTACTTGATGTTACTGAACAAAGTCGGACATGACGGCGGCTGCACACCGATAGGTAATTGGGAATCCGGTGTAAATCCGGGACAACCGTCATTACTGTGATTGGTCTTGTGCCATAAGTCAGAATACTCCCGCATTTGAGGTTATGCAAGCTTGGACGATGAAGAAGTGCAGCCGATTTTTTATGCAGCGGTGTTGATTGTGCTTCTTTTCGGCATAGCTTTGCTTTGCTGTGTAAAAGTCTGTTGTGCTTTCTTTGCATCCTTGCAGAGAAGGCTTTTTTTATGGTGATATTATGGAAAATACGGACAAACGAACTTATGCTTTGAATATTCTCCGACAGAAATACGGCGAGCTTGGCAGACTGCCCAAACGCAGTGATTTTGACGGGGATACGGTATGCTTTATAAAACAAAAGCTCGGTCCGTGGCCGAGGGCACTCGAAGCGGCAGGACTTAAGGAGCCGCCGAAAATATCGGCTAAGGAAAAGAGCAGAAGAAAAAGGGAAAGAAGCCGTAAGAACAGAAAGCTTCATAAAAAATCTTTATCCGTAAATTCCGACAGTACCGACAATAAAAAAATGCCTGCTGATAAAAATATGGAGGGATAAAAATGAAAACAAGAACAAAAATTTTGTCATGCACAACAGCGGCCGCAGTTTTATGTGCGGTACTGCCCTTTGCGGTTTTCGCGGAAAACGAAAGCGGCAAGGTAAGAGTGGTTGTTGAAAACAACACCTATAAGGAGTCAGACGGGGCAAAATGGGAGGGAACACTTATTGATGAATGGGTTGAACTGAAACCCGGTTCGACCGCAGAAAGCGTTATTTCAGAGGTAATGCAAAGCAGCGGATACGCCGACCCGATAGAATCGGGGGCATACGGCAGCTATATATCGAGTGTAAACGGAATTGCTTCGGGTGACGGCTCGGAGCTTGAAGGAAGTGCGTATCCCGGCTGGCTTGTCGGATATAATGACTGGTATGGAAATGACGGTTTATCAACGCTTAATATATCAGACGGTGATGAGCTTTTCGTAACGTATTCGCTCAATATGGGAGCGGATATCGGAAGTGATTATAATAACTCAAGCACAAGCCTTAAATCACTGACGATAGAGAATGCTGAGCTTTCCGCCGAATTTTTTCCCGATATAACGGATTATACGGTTACACTCAACGAAGGAGCGGAAAGCATTAAGCTTACCCCCACTGCTGAAAATAAGTATTACAGATACAGAATATATAAAAACGACTATACACCCGGGCAGGATAACGACTATAAAAGGTCACAATATATTCCCGTTTCGGACGGAGATACCGTTTACATAGGAGTGGGAAACAGTAATTGGCAGTATCTCGGGGATAATGTACGGGAAACAGTGTACGAGCTGAAAATAAACTCCGGAGAGGAACAATCTTCAAAGGACGAGAGTATTTCCGAGCCGTCCGAAAACCAAAAGGATCTTACGGAGATAAATAAGATAATCGAGGAAACAACGTCAAACATAAAATCAAACGGACAGCTTTCCGAGGTTGGGAACGAATGGGAAATATTTGCACTTGCACGCTTCGGCAGGATTGACGATGCCGTAAAGAATGCTTATGTTGCGAGTCTTGCAGCATATCTTGCAGATACGGAGCTTAGCAGAGTAACCGATATTGCCAAATATACCATAACACTGACTTCACTCGGCTATGATATGACAAATTTCGAGGGTGTTAATTATATATCGTCATTATCCGATTATAATTTCTGCACAAAACAGGGGATAAACGGAGCGGTATATACACTTCTTGCACTTGATACGATAAAATACGAAATTCCTGCGGCAGAGGAAGGCACCGAACAAAACACAAGAGAAAAGCTTATTGAGTTCATTCTTTCTAAGCAGCTTGATGACGGCGGCTGGGCATTTTTCGGAAATAATTATGAGCCTGATATGACAGGAATGGTTTTGCAGTCGCTCGCTCCATATTATAACGAAAACGAAAATGTCAAAGCAGCGGCGGATAAGGCAATATTACTTCTCTCGGAAAAGCAGAATGATGACGGTACGTATACTTCCTACGGTGCACCGGGATGCGAAAATAATGCTCAGATAATCTGTGCCCTTTGTACTCTGGGAATTGATCCCGATACTGACCCGAGATTTGTAAAGAACGGAAGTGTGCTTGACGGTCTGTGTTCATTCTATTTAAGCGGAGAGGGTGCTTTCTCACACACTCTCGGAGGAATGGCTAACGGTATGTCAACGGATCAGGCATTTTACGCACTGTGTGCCTACAATCGTTTTGTAAACGGTCAGACAGGGCTTTATGATATGACCGATATAAGTGAGGATCATGAAAACTCCGAGAGCAG
>CANQAJ010000033.1 GCA_947589365.1 uncultured Clostridia bacterium
TTACTTTAGAGGGATTGGAATTATTGATTTTCAAATTCTTCCCTAAAACAATTACAAGTACTTGTAATTGAATAAGGGAAGAACAAAAAAACAAGGAATAGAGCCAATCCAAGGTAGGGTTGGCTCTATATTTTTTTAAGCGTCAAGAACAGGCAATGATTGAAAATTGGTTTTCAAGTGGGTGTAAAAAAATGAATAAAGGCAATCAGGCATATTTTTATATGCCAAAAGAGATCATGTCAAGCGAATACAAGGACTATTCCGCAGAAACAAAGCTACTCTTTTCTATGCTTATCTCCAACGCTAAAACAGCTTCGGCTATTGCCGACACTGCCAAGCTCATTGAAGATATAGGAGTCAGAAAAATCAGCTCCATGCACAAATCACTGGAAAGCGAAATCGCAAAAATCAAAGAAAGTGAGGGTGCATGATATGTTTGATTTTTTCTACGGAAACGAGGCGGAACAGTATCAGTTTTACCGTGTACCTCAAATACTCTTTACTGATGAAAGTTTCAGCAAAATATCCTGCGAGTCAAAATTACTTTATGGTTTTTTGCTTGATCGCTGTGGCTTGTCACGAAAAAATAAATGGTATGATGATGACGGCAAAATATACGTTTTCTTTAAGCAGGAAGAAGCAATTGAAAAATTGAACATAGGTAAAAACAAGGCTGTAAAAATCTTTGATGAACTTGAACAGACAGGATTAATTATTCGTAAAAAACAAGGTCAAGGAAAGCCAATTAAAATCTATGTATGTAATTTCATGAGGATAGTTGATGCGGATAGTTTGCAGACTTCCTCCTCGTCCTGCGTAGAGGAAGTCAAGACTCCCGAAAACAGGGAGTCTGAAAAGTCTGATAACTGTAAAGACAGTGAAACGGAAGTCAAGACTCCCAAAAACGGGAAGTCTAAACTCCCGAAAACAGGGAGTCCTTATAGTATATATAAATATAATAATATATTTAAGAGTCAGACTGAGATGAATCATACTCAATCTATCTATCAGGACAGGTTACCCGAACGGAAGTCTGATAGTGACGGATGGACGGACGAGGATGTCAATGAAACAGAGGATTACATAAAAAGTATGATTGATTACGAATTTCTTATCGGAAGGTTTGATAAAGAAGTTTTAAATCTGCTTGTCGACATTATTCTTGAAGCTTTTAATCCCGGTGTTACCAAAATTCCAATTCAGGGTCAACAGATTAACCGTACCACGGTTCTGCGACAATTTGAAAAACTGGATAGTGGTCATATTGAGTACGTTCTCGATACGCTTAAAGAACAATCCGCAAAAAGTAAAATAAAAAACCTACGTGCTTATCTGCGGACGTGCCTGTACAATGCTCCGCACACAATCGACCTGCATTATGCGAATGAGTTTGAGTATGACTCAAATAATAATTAACTTTTGCCCCACTGGGGCAAAAGTAGGAAAGGATTGAAATAAAAAAATGACAATAGTTACACAGGAAAATGATTTAATCAATTTCGATGCGATTAAATGTATTTCCGCATATGCGGCACACATTGGCGATGAAGATGGCAGAGAGGTTGAAGTATATACACTGCTTGCGTTTGATTTTAACACGAATGTTTCATCGGACGATGAATTGGTTGATGAAAATGCAGCTATTTCACTCGGCGTATTTTTAAGTGAAGAAGAGTGTAATGATGTTATTTCTAAATTGATCTCAGAGATAAATACCGGTGCCAAGGTATTCATTGTTCCGCAGCCATCTACTGAAAGCAGTGATAATAAATGAGCCGAGTTGATGATAAGGGAAATTTTCAAAAAATCATTTCCTTTAGTTACCAAGGAGCTAAGATGACATCTGAGGTACTTAAAGAATTGATTGGCTCATATCTTTCAGGTGATAAAAAGAGCCAACAAGTCCGATATGGCGATTTAGCCAAAAAGGGTAAACTGGATTCTATTGAAATTACCGAAAATAATATAGGTGATTTTGTGGATACTGCCAAAAAATACGATATAGATTACGCACTTAAACGTGACAGTTCTACTGTTCCTCCAACGTATCATGTATTTTTCTCGGTAGGTAACGCTGAGAATTTCAAGAAAGCATTTGCAGAATATGCTCAGGGTGTTTCCGTAAAATTAAACAAGCAGCCAAACGATAAGTCTGTATCTGATGTTTTTAGCCGGGAACAGATCAGCAAAAATGCTAAAACTATCAGTGAAAAAGCCGCCGAACAAAGTAAAGAGAAGCACTTATCTCACTCAGATATAACGAGGTGATTTTGATTTGGTTTCTTTTGACAGTGAAAAAATTAAAAAAACTATACTTCTCAATATCCCTCTTGTTCTGTTTTTTTGGATAGCAGATAAATTATGTTTTGCTTTCAGGACAGCCCCCGGAAATGACTTGTCCGAAAAATTAACCCCGTTTTTAAATAATTTTTCCGAAGCTTTCGGGAATCCAATACCAAGTTTTCATGTAGTTGACATTCTGTTTGGTATAGCAGCCGCAGCAGCTTTCAAGCTCTTTATGAGTTATAAGAAAAAGCACGCAAAGAAATATAAACATGATGAAGAATACGGTGGTTCGAAATGGGGTTCATCAAAAGATATTGAGCCATATATGGACAGTAAAGATTTTTATAACAACGTGATATTAACACAATCCGAACGTCTGACTATGGGGAAACCGTCTTCTCCGAAGTATGCAAGAAACAAGAATGTTGAGGTAGTCGGCGGATCCGGTTCAGGTAAAACACGTTTCTACGTGAAACCTAATCTTATGCAAATGCACAGCAGCTATGTAGTTACTGATCCGAAAGGCACGGTGCTTGTGGAATGCGGTAAGATGCTGCAGCGTGGGAAACCAATTAAACAGCCTGACGGAAGCATTAAATATCAGCCTTATAAAATTCGTGTCTTTAACACTGTGGATTTTGATAAATCAATGCATTACAACCCATTTGAATATATCCGACCTGAAAGCCGTGAGCAGGACATATTGAAGTTTGTTGAAGTACTTATAAAAAACACCACCTCAAAAGATGCAAAGGGCGATGATTTCTGGGTTAAAGCCGAAAAGCTGCTATACACTTCATACATAGCTTTGATGTTCACAACTTTGCAAAGGGATCAATTAAACTTTCAGACACTCATCGAGTATATTAACGACTCGGAGTGTAGAGAGGATGATGAGTCTTTTAAAAATGCGATGGATTGGAGCTTCTTTTATCTCGAAAAGTGGATAGAAAATACATGGGACGAGAATGAGAAGTTTGAAAAAGAAAACGAGAAATTCAGCGATCTCATGTACTTTGAAGCTCAAGAGGAGCAGATATCTCTGGGAAGATTTGCCATAAGGCAATACAAAGCATACAAGCTTGCTGCCGGAAAAACTGCTAAGTCAATTCTTATCAGCTGCTCAACACGTCTTGCTCCATTCAGCATTGACCGCATTTTGGAAATAACAAGCCGTGATGAAATGCAGCTTGATAAAATAGGTGACGAACTGACAGCCCTTTTTGTAATAA
Source organism: uncultured Clostridia bacterium (assembly GCA_947589365.1). Taxonomy (GTDB): domain Bacteria; phylum Bacillota; class Clostridia; order Oscillospirales; family Acutalibacteraceae; genus UBA1213. The sequence goes on from CANQAJ010000033.1 coordinate 3,519, forward strand.
TCTCCGATACGGACTCTACGTTTAATTTTCTTGTCGCTATCATGTATTCACAGATGTTTAATCTGCTTTGCACCAAAGCAGATAATAATCCTGACGGTTCGGGACGTCTGAAATATCATGTCCGATGTCTGCTTGACGAATTTGCAAATATCGGTGAAATCCCTGAGTTTGACAAATTGATTGCTACGATCAGAAGCCGAGAAATCTCTGTCAGTATCATCTTGCAGACAAAATCGCAGCTCAAAGCGAAGTATAAGGACAATGCCGAAACCATCGAAGGTAACTGCGACACCATGCTTTTTCTTGGCGGCAAAGAAAAAACAACGCTCAAGGATATATCTGAAAATCTTGGCAAAGAAACAATCTACTTGTACAATACCTCACGCACCCGTGGTCAAAGTGAGTCGTTTTCTATGAATTATCAAAAGCTCGGCAGAGAATTGAAAACCGTAGATGAGCTTTCCACTATGGATAATTCAGAGTGTATTCTGCAAATTAGGGGTGTCAGACCCTTTCTGTCAAAGAAATTTGATATCACGAAGCATGAGAGATATAAGCAGCTTTTAGATTATGACAAAAAAAATCTTTTTGATATTAAGAAATTTGTTCTTAAGCAAAACAAATTGAATGAGGAACGAGAAAATAGGAAGAAAAATAAACACAATGTCAATCTCAGCAGTAAAACGATTGTTGAGAAAATTTCATAAATAGAAGGAGAATTTTTGATGAATAATAAACTTTCGTGCAGAACAATATCTGCAAAAAAAATAATTCTTATGGTTACAACTGCAATGTGTTTTATGGCTTTGTCGGCTGTAACGGTTTTTGCGGCAAGCGGTGAAGTCGATACAACGGAATTTATCAATACGACCGTGACGGTATTGAAAACTGTAATCATACTTATCGGTGCCGGACTCGGAATATGGGGTGTAGTAAATCTGATTGAGGGTTACGGAAATGATAACGCCGGAGCAAAATCTCAGGGAATGAAACAGCTTATGGCTGGTCTTGCCCTGATAATTCTTGCAGTAACCGCTATACCCGTGCTTGGTGATATGATGAGCGGTGCAATGTAATAAAGGTCAATGTTTCACCGAAATGAAAGAATGGTGAGTAAAAATGAGTAATGAATTCTTTCAAGAATTATTTACAAATATTGGTTCCGGAATAGAAAATATGATCCAAAAATGTTGGTTAGCCGATGATATTTTAAATGCTTTTACATCATGGGTTACAGGTTTACTCGCCGATGGGATCAAGGGCTGCTTACAAAGTACAGTTAATACTTTGAGCGGCACATTTAATGATTCAGGTCAGGATACGATAAAAACTTTCCTGTCGGCTACTCCTGACAGTTATACAGGTAGTACTGATCCGGATGCTGAACCTCTGTGGAATGGCATAGAGGTTATAAGTAATAATGCCATCGTTCCGATTGCTATGTTTATACTGACAGTAGTTTTAGTTTACGAATTAATACAATATGTAATCTCAGGAAATAATTTCAGGGATTTTGATACAAGCATTTTCTTTAAATGGACAATCAAATCGGTTTGCGGAATTTTACTTGTCTCAAACGTGTTTTATATTGCAACTTCTATTTTTTCATTCGGTTCTAATGCAGTTACAACGGGATTAACTACGTTGTTTGGTACTGAATTTGATTCATTTGATTTAACCGGTGATGAATGGGATAGCATTCGGAATGCCTTAACTACTGTAGATATAGGGCAACTCCTTGTTGTTCTTATCTTAGCATTTTTAATAGTAATTGTAACATTTGTTCTTATGGGAGCGATCATCATTGTTTTGGCGAGCCGCATGATAGAAATCTTTATGTACTTATCAGTTTCCCCTATTCCTATGGCAACTATGATGAATAACGATTGGGGTCAAATCGGTAAAAATTGGCTTCGCAATATGCTTGCTTTGGCTTTTCAAGGTTTCTTTATTGTAATTGCCTTAACAATTTTTAAATCACTTCTTAGCAATGTAATATCAAGCCTTACTCAAATATCAACAACCGGCGGTGATTCGGGTTCCATTGTACTTAATTTTGCTATAATACTGGGCTATGTTCTTGCTTTGATTTTCACTGTGTTCCGTAGCTCAAACATTTCTAAATCAGTATTTGCAGCACAATAAATTTTATATGACTTTTGCCCCACCGGGGCAAAAGTCAGAAAGGAGTACAAAGATGATACAGCACAATGAGCATTTTGTAAAAATACCTAAAGACCTTGCAAACATAAATCAGAAATTTATTGCCGGTTTAACGAAAAGACAGGCAATCTGTTTTGGTATAGGGATACTATTAGGTTTTCCGGCTTTCTTTATCTTTAATAGCCTTATTGACCTGCAAGCAGGCTGTTTTGCTCTTGCAATTATGGCGGGACCGGCTGTGTTTTGCGGGTTCTATAAGAAAAACGGAATTTTTTTGGAACAAAAAATGAAATTGATGTTTGAGTTTTTGAAAAAGCCTAAAGTAAGAACATATCAGTCCGAAAATACATTTGAGATAATTGAGAGAAATATGGAGTATAGGAAATTACAAAAAATAATCTCACGAAGTGAGAAAAAGGGGTGGTAATTTGAGTAAACTGCAAGTTACTAAAGAAGAGCGTCAAAAAATTCAAAAGCGAATGGCAGAGCTTAAAAAATTGAATTTGAAAAATAACTCCTCTACACAAAACGTCATTCCGTATATCGAAATGTTGAGAGACGGCATTTGCTATGTAAAGGAGAACACATTTTCCCGTACGGTTGAATTTTTTGATACAAACTATGAAATAGCGACATTTGATGATAAAAACAGTATTTTCAGCAAGTGGTGTGAGTTACTTAATTATTTTGATAACTCAATAGATTTTGAGTTTACGTATGAAAATCAGCGTCAGAATCTTGATGAGGAGCTTGAAAAGATAAAAATACCGGAACAAAATGATGATTTCAATGTGGTCAGGAATGAGTATTCTTCAATGCTTTGTCGTTTAAAGACACAGAATCATAAAGGTTTTGTATTAAGAAAATTTCTTACCTTTACCATAACAGAAACATCATTGAAAGCAGCAAGAAGAAAATTGAACTCGATTGCCGAAGAAATAGTTTCCCTGTTTAAGGAATTTTCCGTTAAAGCCTTTATTCTTGACGGAAAGCAAAGGTTGGAATCCTTGTATCGTTCGCTCAATCCTTTTACTGATAATAAATTTTTGTTTGATTGGGAACTGAAAAAAAGGGGCGGTTATTCCACGAAGGATTTTATAGCACCAATGTCCTTGAAATTCAAAAAGAACAAATTTGAAATCAACGAAGGTATCGGCAGCATATCATCCATTGATATTTTAGCCGGCGAACTATCAGACAGATTTTTAGTTGATTTATTGAATTGCGGGAGTCAGATATCCGTAAGTTTTCATATTCAGTCATTCGACCAGTTAAAAGCTTTAAAATTTGTAAGCGGCAAGTTGTCGGATGTTGAGAAAATGAAAATTGATGAACAGAAAAAGGCAAGCATGAGCGGTTATGATCCGGACATTCTGCCACAGCAGATTAAATTGTACATTGATGAATTGAATAATTTACTTGCCGACCTGAACAGCAGAAATGAACGATTGTTTAACGTTACATTGTTGGTTCGCAACTATTCCGAGTCCGATAAAAAATCAGTTCTTGAAACGGAAAGTATGACACGTTTAATTCAGCAAAAGTCATGCAAGCTCTTTCCCCTTGATTACTTACAGGAACGGGCTTTTGGTTCGGTTTTACCTCTCGGTCGAAATGACATACCAATTAAACGTTCTTTACCAACATCGGCTCTGGCTGTGTTTATACCGTTTACCACAGATGAAATATATCAGCCCAAAGGTTGTTTTTACGGTCTCAATTCTTTAACCGGAAATATGATTTTAGCGGACAGAGCAGAATTAAAAAATCCAAACGGTCTGGTATTCGGTACACCGGGTTCCGGTAAGTCTTTTTCGATGAAAAGGGAAATTATTGACAGATTTCTGAAAACTGTTTTTGATATGTTCATTGTTGATCCCGAGGGCGAGTATTCTGATTTAGTCAATTATCTTCATGGTCAGGTTGTCAAGATTTCCTCTAACAGTACACAATATATCAATCCTCTTGATATAAATATCAAGAACGACTCGGATGAGGACGTTATTGCCACTAAATCAGATTTTCTGATTTCGCTGTGTGAATTGATAATTGGTGGCAGATTTGGACTTGAGGCTGAAGAAAAAACAGCAATCGACATGGCAACACGTCAGGTTTATAATTATTTTTTTGAACATAATCCGATTCACCGTAAGATGCCGATTTTAGCTGATTTATTGGAAGCACTACGATCTCAGGGAGATGTTGCCGTTCGTGTCGGTAATGCCCTTGAAATGTACGTTTCCGGTTCGCAAAATCTTTTTAACAACAGAACTAATGTCGATATTAAAAACAGACTTGTTTGTTTCGACATCAAAGAATTAGGTTCTCAGCTAAAAAAGATGGCTATGTTGATACTTCAGGATCAGGTCTGGAACAGGGTATCTATTAACAGAGAATTGGAGAAAAAAACGCTGTATTATATCGACGAGTTTCATTTGCTTCTTCGTGATGAGCAGACAGCAAAGTATAGCGTTGAAATGTGGAAGCGTTTCCGAAAGTGGGGCGGCGTTCCTACAGGAATAACGCAGAATGTCAAGGATTTATTATCCTCCCCCGAAATTGAGAATATTCTTGATAATTCGGACTTTATCTATATGCTTAATCAGGCTGCGGGCGACCGAGAAATTTTACAGGAAAAACTTCACATTTCCGAAAATCAGATTAAATATGTAACAGATAGCGGTCGTGGCAGGGGAATTATTAAATACGGAAAAACTATTTTGCCGTTCGAGGATAAATTTCCGAAAGATACCATTATGTATGCCCTTCTCACAACAAAACCGGAGGAAAGGATGCTTTTGGAAGAAAAGCTTGCTCAAAGTAGAAAGTCATAAAATTAACTTTTGCCCCATTGGGGCAGAAGTTAAAGAAGGAGGGATAAGATGGCCGGAAACACAGAGTATAAGAACAGGGGTATACTTCATGGGCTGCACAAGGTTGGAAATCCATCAAAAAATATTCTTATGAGAGCAGCCGTTAAGACGGTTTTAGCGGCAGAAACAACAGCTTTATTTGCAAAAGATTTAATAACCAATCCTTTGGTCGGAAAAGAATTTCATATTAAACTTGAACGCAAACAGAGCAGTTCGGGAAAGTTTAAAACACATATAAAGCTCATTCGTGTTGAATCCCCTATAAATAAATCACACGGAATATTCCACAAAATTGAAGCCGGAAGATTTGTTGAGGGTGATGTTAAGAACGGTAAAGGAAAAAAAGGCTTTGTCCGTAAATTAGCACGCTCGGCATTATTAACTTCTGAAAAGGGTGTCATAGAAGCAGGTACTTTTGCCATAAGACAGACGTGGCAGAAACTTAGAAATCACAGCGAAATGATGGATACCGGAAAAGCGGTAATGACGAGTATAACGACTTTGCAGACTCTTAATTCCGGTCGTAAATATCTGATTAATTATCGAAAAAAACGCAAAAATTATCTTAATCTCAAACAAACCTATAAAGGTCAGAAAGGAAAGCTGAAATCTCTTGAAAAAAATCGTAAATCAGACAGGAAAGAGCTAAAGCAATATAGAAAAGAACATAGGAATTTTAAAAAATGTTATAAAGTCGACAAAAAATCTTTAAAAGAGTGGTACGGTTCAAATAATAAAGGTTTTAAGGAAGCTAAGAAAAAACTCCGGCAATCACGAAAACCGGCAAATAAGGTTAATAAAATAAATGTCAAATTTCAAAAAAAGAAACTTAAATATGACAGGAAAAATATAAAAAATTCAAAAAGGCTTAAAAAAATATCTAAGCACGATAAAAACCGTGCAAAGGTCGTTCCGATTGCCGCTCTCCCCCTTGTTCCTGTTGGTGCTGCTGCCAAGCAAATGACAGCTTCGGCTTATCAGAAAGTTGTTAATGAAGTTTCCGAAAATGACTTTATGCAAGGCTTAGATAAGTCTTACAGGGTTGGTAAAACTACAGTGCGTACCGGCAAAAAATTAGTTACGAAACTTTATGACAAAAATATAGAATCTAAAAGGAAGAAACTTCACAAGCAGGAGAATAAGCTGCAAGGAAAATCAGATAAAGCAAAAAGAAAACGAAAAAAGAAAATCGACAACAGTCAAAAGAAATTTTCCGAAAAAGCCAAAGAAGCTGCCAAAAAAGCAGCAAAGGCAACAGGTAAGGCTGTTGCAGATTTTGCTAAATTCGCATTTAAGTTTTTTGGAATAACGCTTACACCGATACTTGCTATTATTATCATAATTTCTATCACAATGTTACTGTTTTCGGGAGCTTCGGGAAATACCGGCGGATATGTACTCGGTACGTATAATTGTCAGGATAAGGATATATCATATGCAGCGGAGCATTATACAAAAATAGCCTACGATTTTAATGAAAAAATACTGAGATGCGGAACCGATGACTGGAAAAACGCCCTTAATGATTTTGGTGTCGACACATCAGGTTTTGAGGACGAACCGAATAATTTTTATTTTGGACGAAGCAGATATTTTTCCGGTACTCCGTCGTATGATTTCGATACTGATAAATTAGCAGCTTTTATGTGTGCGTATTATTATTGGCGTAATGATGATGATCATATTCAAAATTGGGCATGGGATGACAGTTATGATGAAATTCTGCAAAAGCTTTTTGATACGGAATATGAATTTAAGTCATATTATGAAAATCGTTCTTACTGGAAACAGCTTAATAATTATAATTTTTATGCCGGCGGGGGCTCAGAGGAAAGTTATTGGACTGTTTATAGCGAAGATTTTTCTAAAAATCGTATGAAAATTCGACATATTCCCGAAGAAATTAAAGCTTTCTGCAAAGACGGATATTTGCATTATGATTATAATTCTCTCGAGATTCTTGATGCCAACAATGAAGATAAAAAAACAGGCTACTTTATTCAAGACCAAAGATACATTGTTCAGGATCCGTCTGGAACCGTGAATTATCCGTTTTATTCCACAAGGACTGTTGAATATTCCGATGTTAGCCGTTACTTCCGCAACGGCATAGTTTATTATAACACTTACGGTACAAGAGGGGCTGTCGTTGATATTAATAACCATGAAACACTTTATTGGATACGTGACATTAATTCCAGTCCGTTACAGTATTATAAGTTTGTCTGGAAGCACGGCGTTGACGGACGAGGTATTCCGATTTTTGAGGACAGAACCGGTTATTACTGGACGAGTGATCATAAACAGATATATTGCGTTGTCAATCCTACCGACACACATAAATGGAACGGTGAATTAGAGGATATTTGTCTGGTTAATTTTTATAAAAAAAATGAATGGGTAACCGTGTGCAATCTTTATTACACTGTCGAAAAAAAATGCAGTTTTGAAAATGCTATTAAAAAAGTTTTGCAGAGTAAATATAGTGGAGAAGAATATGAAAGTCGATTGGAATTTTATAATCTTTTAACCAAAGAAACCAGTGCTGGTATAAAAACTTATGGTAATCATCAGTTGTTCCGGTCACCGATTAACAAATATATGCAGGATTTAATTGATGACGGAAACATTTATCACGGTTACGGATATGATATTCAGCAATGGAACACCAAACATTGCGAGGGACTTAACAGTAATCATACTGGTATGGATATTCTTGCTTCAAAAGGTACAAATGTATATTCAATGATCGATGGTTACGTTAATTGGATAAATGATGATACACAAAGCATATCGATTATGTCTTCCGAAAACATATCGTTTTGGTTTGGTGAAGATTACCCGGTTGAGGTTATTTACGCAAATATAACAACAAATCTAAGCCAAGGTGATGAAGTAAGCGAGGGAGATTATATTGGAAAAGTAACTGATTATAAACATTGTTTTGATAATTGGGATATTCAAGCTTCTAAAAATTATTTGCATATTGAAATAAAGATTTCATATGATGATAATTTCTGGAGTAATTCACCGACAGGCGTTGAACCACGTTTTCTGATAAAACGAGAGGAGGAATAAAATGACGAATTCAAAACAAAAAATATCCATGCTCAGAGCAAGGATTAAAAACATTGACGAAAAGATGAAAAATCTTGTCGTTCAAAAGAAAGAATGCGAACGTCAGATACGTGAGATTGAGGAGAATGATATTCTTTCAATCGTAAGAGAAAATAATGTCGATATTGACACACTGGGTGACGATTTGGCTTTTATCAAAATTTTGAAAGAAGCCAATATCACCAAGAATGATATTCTTGAATTGGTAACGGAGCAGGAGCAGCCCGAACCGCTATCACTACCTGAAAATGGAATATCTGTACAAAAAATAAACAACGAAGGAGCAATTAACAATGAAAACAAGTAGAAGATTAAGGGCAGCAATTTTAACAGCCTTTCTTATGTTCAGTATGCCGGCTGCCGTTGTCGGTGCGGCAGAGGATCAACCTGATTCCCCTGCTGCCGTTTCAAGCAATTCTGATAGCTCTGATGTTTCAGCTGAGCCTGATACTTCCCTGCCGGAAGAAGTGTCTGACGGTTCGTCCTCCTCGTCTTTGGAAAGCTCTGATAAGGATTTGGAGAACTCGGAGCTTGATTATCTCTTTTCGGATAACACCGAGGGGAACGCAGAGCTTATTGCTTCTCAAGAGGTAATCGCTGATGACGGACAGTTTCAGTTTATTGCCGTTACTACTCGTTCGGGTGATATTTTCTATGTAATAATCGATCATTCAAAATCTGAAAATAATGTATATTTTCTGAACGAGGTAGATACATACGACATTCAGGCTCTTTTGAATAAGGACGAGGACGGTAATACAGTTGTCGGCAAGGAGTTATCCGGTGACGAAGAAACATCCGGTGAGGACGAACCGGACTCACCATCATCCGATGAAAGCAGTACGAAAAAGAAATCCTCCGGCGGTTTTGATATGACCACGATAATACTGATAGGTGTTATTGTTCTTGCGGCTATCGTTTTTGTCATATTCAAAATCAAAAAAGGCGGTTTCGGAAAGAAAAAGAACACAGAAGTCGAATTTGCCGATGATTTGGACGAATACGATGATGACGAAGAAATAAATGAAGATGAGGAGAAAACAAAATGAAAATAAACAATAAGTTGGTTGTGGCGGTTTCTTCCATATCTTCTGTAGCTATTATCGGAATTGTCATTATTAAAAAATTGATTTCAAAATATAAAGTTATTAATCAATTGAATCAATTGACTTACGATTTTATAGATATAAGAGATGATATAAGAGATGATATGTTGGAAGTCGTGCGTATGATGAAGGAATTTATCAACAAAAAAGAGGAGGAAAACAAAGATGATACTGGTAATTGCTGAAAAACCTTCGGTTGCAAGGTCTATTGCCGCCGTACTTGGAGTTTCCGAAAACAAGGGCGGTTATATGCAGAACGATAAGTACATAATTTCTTGGTGCGTTGGACATCTGATTCATCTTGCCAATCCCGAAGCTTACGGGACGAGGTATGCGGAAAAGCCATGGAAGTTTGAAAATCTTCCCATAATGCCCACTGAGTGGCAATTTGAGATTGACACATCTACAAAATCACAGTTTGACATACTTAAAGAACTGATGTTTCGTTCTGATGTAACGGAAATTGTATGTGCTACGGATGCCGGACGAGAGGGAGAATGTATTTTCCGATATGTCTACAATTACGCAAATTGCCATAAGCCTGTCAAACGCTTATGGACATCATCACTTGAAGAAAGTGCTATAAAACAGGCATTTTCCAATCTCAAACCTGACAGTGACTATGATAACCTGTTCGCTGCCGGACTTGCCAGAGCAAAAGCTGACTGGCTTATCGGCATGAATGCCACACGGCTGTTTTCAGTAAGATACAGAAGTCATTTGAATATTGGCAGAGTTCAGACTCCGCTTTTGGCAATGGTTGTTGACAGAAATTTTAAGGTAACCAATTTTATTAAGGAAAAATTCTATACGGTAGATCTGGACTGCGGTTATTTTATCGCTTCATCAGCTCGAATTGATGATTATAAAACTGCCTATGACCTATATGCAATTTGTAACGGCAAACAAGCGGTTATTACAAATATTCAGCGTGACAAGAAAACTTCTAATCCGCCGAAGCTTTATGACCTTACAACCCTGCAAAGAGAAGCGAACCGTATGTGCGGCTATACCGCTCAACAGACTCTTGATTATACACAGTCGCTATATGAACAGAAGCTTGTCACCTATCCACGGACGGACAGTCAATATATAACCGATGATATGGAACAGACAGTTCTTGATACGATTGACAAGGTTTGTCAGTGCTTTAGTATTTTTTCAGGCTATGTAATATATCCCGATGTTAAACGCTGTATAAACAATGCCAAAGTATCAGATCACCATGCAATTATACCGACTGCGGAAATACTGAATGCCAATATTGCGGCTCTGCCGTCAGGTGAGAGAAATATCCTCGCTCTGATCGCAGCAAGGTTACTGCTTGCAACATCCGAGCCGCATATTTACGAATCCGTAAAAATAACCGTCTGCTCAGAGCAGCATGAATTTTACGCAAGCGGAAAAACGATTATTAAGCAGGGTTATAAAACCCTTGAAAAAGCTGTTAAAGAGAATTTTAAGAAAACTAAATCTTCCGATAAGCCGGAAGAACAGGTTTTCCAAAATCCGACCGTTGAATTTTTCGATTCCGTCCCCGCAAAGTTAAGCGAACACTTTACGGCACCTCCGAAACAGTACACCGAAGATACACTTCTTTCGGCAATGGAAACAGCCGGTAACAATGATTATGTTGAGGGTTCCGATGTTGAAAAGAAAGGACTCGGGACTCCTGCAACAAGAGCCGGAATTATTGAAAAGCTTGTAAAAGGACAATATATCGTCCGTGACGGCAGGAATATTCTTCCGACCGAAAAAGGCATAAATCTCATAAAGGTTGTTCCCGAAGAAATCAAATCCCCTAAAATGACTGCGGATTGGGAAACATCTTTGCAGAATATAGAAAAGGGTTCTGCAAGTGCGGATGATTTTATGCATAACATTACAGATTTTACAAGCAATCTTGTGAACACATATTCTTCAGTTGATACTTCAACCTTTAATTTTAGCCGTCCGAGTATAGGCATATGCCCGAAGTGCGGAAAAAGGATTGTTTCATATCCTAAATCATATTCCTGTGAAAGCGGTAAGGACGGCTGCGGTTTTGTTATCTGGAAAACTGTTGCAGGAAAGGAAATAAGTCAGACACAAGCTGAAAAGCTTCTCTCTAAGGGTAAAACCGACATTATCAAGGGATTCACTGCGAAATCAGGTAAAAGCTTTGACGCACATCTGAAACTTAATAAATCAACCTTTGCGGTAGAGTTTGAGTTTGAGAACAAGGGCGGTAAGAGGAGATGATTGCAATATGTACGATGAGCGAAGTGAAAAAATAGTGCAACATTACGTTACATATTCAAAGTTATCTGATGAGGAAAGATTGCCGGAAAATCTAAGACATACGCTATGTAATGCGATTGCAAAAAAATATGGCAAATATTCATTGGAAAATCAGCAGAAGTTTGAAAGATACCTTTTTTTGTCAAACGGTTGTCTTAACGATCTGCAAAGTCGGTTCTTTATTTCATTATCAGATTTGGAAAAGGTCTGTATCTATCTTGAGCCGCCTGTGTGGTTGATGTTCTACTGGATAGAACATTATGTACCTGAATTCCATAGCTATGAAATATAAGCAGCAAAGGAATGTGCGGATATGTTTATTGAAGAAAATATGAGAGTATGTGCTGTTGTAAACAACGGCAGCACATACTCGGGAACCGTATATAAAATAGTTATTCAATCCTGCGAGGATGATGATTATCGTCCTCACGCTTTAGTGTTCATTTCACAGGACAAAGACCGTATTGAACAAGAGGGCGAATTCGGGTGTGTGGCTCTATGGACACATAATATTAAGCAAATCACTGTCTTAAATGAGCAAAATTATGAAAAATGCGGTTATTACGGACAAAATGTAAGAAAGGAAAATTAATATGCCGATTATTGAAAATAAAGTTAATAAAATTGAGGACGAATATCCTCCCGTAAAAGAATCTGAGAAGCAAAAAAATCATGCTGAGCTTCCGCAAGCTGATAATCCTCTTAAAAATACTGAAATGGCTATTGAAGAAAATTACAACAACATTGACGGGGTTTTGAATAATATTCCTGCCGAAAAGTCAGAAAATACAAAAAGAAATCAGAAAAAAACTAATCCGTTCAGTAAAGAGGCTATTTCTGAAAGTGCTAAAACTATCAGATCCAAGCCAAAGCAGGTTAAAGATAAAAATAAATCTCATCAAAGATCACAGGGCATTGAGAAAGAGTAAATGGAAAGAAAAATTGATTATACCGAAAGCGAGAATTATCTGAGTTTAATTCCGGAAATTGCACAGATACTTAATATGTCTGTTTCTTCAGTAAAAAGTTTTCCGAATGATATACAGCAAGCTCTATGCAGCACCTATGTTAATAATTATCATTCGGATCCGATAAGTATTAAGCAGGAATTAGGCAGAATTATTCATCTCAATGCAGAAACCGAAAGGGAAATTGATAACTCAAAAAGGAATGATTGTCCTGCCGGTAAAAAAGAAATCAGTCTTTCATCAATTTTCAGTCGTGAGCAAATATCCAGAAATGCAAAGATTATTGAGGAAAAATATCGGCAGGACAGGGTATCCGATATGGTTCGTGAGAAAGCCGAGAGCGGAGATAATTCTTAATATAATTAACTTCTGCCCCACCGGGGCAAAAGTGGAAGGTGCATAAAAATGAAACTATATGGAAATGATTTATGGAATACGGCAACACCTAACAGTGAAAAAAGTATTTTTACCGTTGAAAAAGAACGTGTTCGGGATATAACTGAAATTCTTGACGAAGCAGGTGTAAATTACTGCTATTATGTCAAGGACAATAAAGTGACAATAGCTTTGGCTAAATTTGCCGTTGATAAACGGGACGCAGACAGTCTTGCAAAATTACCACAGTTCAGAGACATACATTTCGATAACTCTCCGGTGGATTATGTCCCAAAAACACATATTATCGGGAATACATCATATCGTGATATAAAAAACCGTCATTTTCAGAATTTGAATACCGATTTAGCCCTGAAAGTTGCGGAAAAATTAAACAGGGCAGGTATTAATTTTTCCGGTAGGACAAACGGAAAAAATACCACCTTAACTATTAATGCCGAGGACAAAGCTAAATTTGAGGGTATTGTTTCTGATGTTGTTAATGCACGTCAGAGCTTTTCCGAACGGATTAAATACATAGACTACATTGTTAATAAATTCTCAAATATCCCCGAAGAAAATCGGGCTATAATCCAACCTCTTATTGACCTTGCGTATTATCGTGACGATAATTATTTATCAGTTCTCGTTCCTGCATTAGAGGAGTCAGCAGAATATACTGCACCACAATTAGAGGGTTATGTTAAAATATTCCAAAACACTTTTGAGCCATGGACTGTGGGTGGATTTCTTTCTGCAGATTGGTCAAAACTTCGGAGTTATGAACATAATATAGAGCTTGAAAACAAGTTTAACGAGCTTACGTATTTGAAAGGCTTTAATCCTGAACAAAAAGAGAGTTTGAGAGAAATTATTGAGCGTGTTCCCGACAGCATTCTTGCCCTTATTGATTATGATTTTTCAGCTGAAAATATACGAAAAATTCCTGATATACTCAATGATAATAACGGTTATAACAATTTTGTTCATTTTATGGCTGATATAAAAAATATTGATTGGCGTATCCTCGACAAATCAATCGCTTCGGAAGAGTACTCCCCTGATACTGCTGAGATTAGTTACGGTGAGTTTGATGTTGCACACTATTCGGCGTTTGAAAATGAAAAAGGAAGTATTTACAAAATACCAATTAGGACAAATACCGGTATTTTGAACAGGCTTGCCGATTCCGGACTTGTGCCGAAAGATGAGTGTAAAGATGTCTACATAGAAACGGATGGTAAAGATTGGAATAAGGTAGTAATTCCCGACCGTTTCGGTAATATGACAAATAATATTGATTGCTTTGATATTCTCAATGAAAATGAGCTTAAAACGATGTATCAAGTTTATTTTGATATAGAACGTATTGAAAGAGATAAATTGGCACATAAAAAAAATAGGGTTACCAATGTAGAAATTAACGCTCCAGAGAGTAAAAAAACAACTACTATACCACCGACAGAAAAAATTATTACTGATTTTATCGAACAATTTAACGATGATGCTGAACTGTCCGATATTGACAATCATATTATCGCACCAAAGCAGGAACAGCCGGAAGTACGTTTCAATAGTACCGAGTTTGAAAAGCTCATTCCCCACCATATGCGTTTCAAAGAAGCCGACTTGGTAAATGGGAATGAGATGTATTGGGTAACGCAGGGAATTTTTACTGTCGAAGATTTGCGACAGTTTCAGCAAGCAGTCAGAGATTATGACGGGGAAATTAAAAAGTTCTATGTTACACCCCGTGATTTAAGTATGTTCTACACATTTGAGGATGACAGGAAAGAAAGGGTTCTTGCGACCGTTACGCCGTCCGAGATTTTCACAGACGATTATGTCCATGCCATCATGGAAAGAGGACTTGCCGACTACCTCACACCGAAGAATACGGATAGTTTAGTTACGGATTCTACAGAAAATGAGTCTGACGATACCGTTACACTTGATCTGAATGAATACGATGACCCTGATTATTATGAGCAGCAGCAGATTGCTGATCAGGAGTTACAAGAACAAAATGAGTACAGCGATATTCCAATAGAAGCTGCCGAAGAAACACAGGAAATCAACGAAAATATACAGGCTGCGGAAGTTGAAGGTGTTCCTGAAGAAGCCGAACTTGAAACTGTTGTTGCTGACATCGGAGAAAAAGAAAAAGCTTTTACCGAGTTGGTAAAAGCCGGAGAGTTTTCTAAAGCCGGAGACATTCTTAAAAAACTTGATATGCTCGTTTTGCAGGCTGAAAGTCTGAAAGCCGAAACAGTTGAGCAGAAACAGCAGTCTATACAGCCAAAGGAAGAAAAGTCTGTATCCGTTTCTGAAAGAAGCCCAAAAGAAAGAACCTTTGCCGAACAGGTGGATGATGTCCTGTCGGGAAAGGCTGATCGTTACAGTGATTTGAAAGTATGTGATACTCCGCAGATACTTCTTGATGTTGGTTGTCGGCAGCTGCCAATGATGTACACGAAAAAGCATTTGCGAGAAGCTTTAAAGCCTAAGAACAGTCATACTCACGCTCACGGATTAGATATAAAACAAATCAAAATGCTGCCGGAATTACTTGTTGATCCTGTAATGATTTACGATTCTCTGACTCATAATGACAGTATCATTGTTGTTACTTCGGAGATAGATAAGGATAATAACCCTATTATCGCAAGCATAAAGCCTGACGGAAAAGGAAAATATGAATTACAGCCAATAGACAGTAACTTTATTACCAGTGTTTATGGAAGAGAAAACTTTGAAAAGCACATCAACAGGGTAATAGCCGCCAATAATCTGCTTTTTATAAGCAAAGAAAAAAGTCAAAGCCTGTTCAGTGTGCTTGGACTACAATCATCCAAGGGCTTAAACAGTCTTGACTTTGATAAAATTATACATCAAAGCCGAAATATTGTCAACCCTACTATTGCAGAAAAAGCTGATGATAAGCTCATTAAACAGGACAGTAATATTGCCAACAAAGAAACTTCTTTACCAAAGCCTGACATTGATTCCGATGTAGATGTGCCACCGTCTTCCCCTGTCAAAGCTGCTATCACTGAACCGTCGTCAGATGAACATATCAAGACAGAACAGCTTTCATTTAGTGTCACCTCTACCATTCCAACGAAAAATGAGCCTGACATTGCCGAACAAGAAGCATCAGAAGCTTCAAAAGCTCCCAAAGCCGAAAACTTCCGTATCACTGACAGTGAAATCGGTTCGGGAACACCTTTGCAGCGTTTTAATAACAACCTTGCTGCTATCCGACTTCTCAAAGAGCTTGAAACGGAGGGCAGACAGGCAACACCTGAAGAACAGGAAACGCTGTCACGCTATGTCGGTTGGGGCGGTCTGGCAGAGTATTTCAAGGAAAGCAATCCGCATTATCGGGAGCTGAAAGATTTGCTGACAGAGGACGAATACGACTCAGCAAGAGCTTCTACTCTTGACTCATTCTACACCTCCCCTGTTGTTATTGACAGCATTTATACCGTTTTGCAAAACGCAGGCTTTGAGAGCGGTAATATCCTTGAACCGTCAATGGGAGTTGGGAATTTCTTCGGACGAATGCCGCAGGAAATGCAGGAGCAGTCAAAACTGTTTGGT
>CANQAJ010000034.1 GCA_947589365.1 uncultured Clostridia bacterium
CCCCGAAGAGGTTATTGATATGATAAGTGTTTTTTCGGGTGATAATCGATTCAGGGATGATTATAATGCGTTAATTGGCGAATCTGAGGGAGGTATTACTATGTGTGAGATCTATGACAAAATCCTACAGGAAGGCGAAGCAAAAGGCAGAGCGGAAGGCGAAGCAAAAGGCAGAGCAGAGGGCAGAGCAGAAGGCGAAGCAAAAGGCAGAGCGGAAGGCGAAGCAAAAGGCAGAACGGAAGGCAGAGCAGAAGGCAGACTTGCTGCACTTGCCGACCTTGTAAAGAGCGGTATTATAAAGCTCGAGCAGGCGGCGGAGCAGGCGAAAATGCCGATTGAGGAATTTAAAATCAAAACAGGCTTGCCTGTATAAAAACAGTAAAACGGATAAAAAGACAGCTCGAAAGCATAAACGGCTTTTGGAGCTGTTTTTTTATGGGACTTAAAGTCCCGGAAATGGAGTTGATAAAAATGATAAAAGTACCGCTTACCAAAAATTTTTTTAAGCAAAGTACGGGAATTCTCAAACTTTCGCCGGTACAGTTGATTTTCGTGGGCGTAGCTGTCGTTGTGGGTGCTGTTACCGTACTCATGCTTATGCAAAACAATATGTCACTCGATGTCATCGGGTGGATCGTGTTTTTGGAAATGGCAATAATAATCGGACTCGGCGTTATACGCATTGGAGGAATGAATCTTTTTTCGTATTTTCTGAAAAGTATGAAAAAGGACAAAAGATATTTTAATAGAAACGGAGTGTTCGGTGATGATGAGGAATAAGAAGAATGAGAGGTTTCTCGGGAATAAAAGGGCTGTTCTGCCCCGAACAGCACAGAGTACGATTCCGTTCAAGGAAGCCTATGAAAACGGATTGTTTTTGAATTACGACGGCAGTTATTCTCTCATATTCAGCTTTGAGAATATAGACTATACATTATTCAGAGATGAAGAAAAGAAGGAGATTTACGAGAAATACACACATCTGCTTAACTCCATACCGCCCGATGTGCAGTTTCAGGAATTTATAATGAATACCGATGTAAATGTTAATGTGATGAGGAAAACTCTCCTGCCGTACAATCCGGAATTTCCGGAAATTTCCGAGGATTACAACAAAATAATGGAGGATGTCATTTCAAACAGCAGCTCGGCTGCGGCGGAAAAAATAATGATAATGGCAATGTCATATAAGCCGGCAGGTAATATTGATAATGCCAATGTGCTATTCAAATATTATCAGGATTTTCAAAGTCTTTTTTCAAATTTGGGTTCATCGACAAAGCAGCTCTTCCCGAATGAGGTTTTTGAAATACTTTATAAATTCTATCACCAATTTTCGGTGGTACCGTTTATGATGCCTGAAAATCCTCTTTCCGCTGGAGGAAGAATAAAGGATTACATCTGCCCGGCTCTTTTTAAGTTTGATAAGCGTGAAATTGAAATCGGCGATCAGTTCACAAGGATACTTTTCGTACAGACCTATTCCAACTACGCTGACGATTGCATCATTAACGACCTTATAGATAATAACCAAAAGGTTACGGTTTCAAAACAGCTTAGGCGTATAAGCAAAGCTGAAGCAATGGATCAGCTTAAAAAGAGAATATTTGCACTCGAGCAGCGTATACAGAAACGTATGGAACAAAACCATAAAAGCGGCGGAGACTATATCCCGTACAGTCTTTCGGATCAGAGGAAAACACTCAACGAGTTACAAGACAGACTTGGCGGAACAAGCTGTGAATTATTTGATGTATCTCTTTATATAGCTGTTTCTGCTGAAACTAAGGAGGAGTTAAATGATATTACCCATTATATTCAGAATCAAGGGGTTAAACATCAGGTTCAAATTCAAATTTTAACAGAACAACAAGCTAAGGGTTTACAAGCTGTTCTTCCCTTTGCTCAACATCCTTTTACTACAAAATCGGGAAACAATACTGCAACACCAATGCTTTCTGACGGAGCTGGAGTCCTCGTTCCGTTCAGCCATGTTGATCATTTTGTTCCCGGTGGTGTATTTTACGGCAAAAATCTTGCTACCGGAAATGCTATTGCTCTCGACCGGACAGAAGAAATGAACAGCAACGGTTTTGTTTTGGCAACATCCGGTGCCGGAAAATCTATGTTTTCAAAGGCAGAGATGTTTGATGTGCTGCTGAAATTCCCGAATGATGAGGTAATAGTAATTGATCCTGAGAACGAGTATGAACCGCTTGTTAAGGTATTTGACGGAACGATACTTAAAATATCGCCGGACTCTCCTACAAAGCTGAATGTTTTTGATATTGACCTTAATGCCGTTGAGGAAGGACAATCGGCTATCGCCATCAAAGCGGAGTTTATTATGACGATATGTGAAACGGCTAAAGGCGAAGAACTTACGAGCAATGAACGTACTGTTATTGATCGTTGCGTCAAGCTGACATATCGTGATTTCATCAATTCAAAGGGTGATATAAATAAAATTCCGACATTTACGGACTTTTATAAAAATCTTCTGAATATGACTGAAGCGGAAGCACATAATCTTGCTCTCTCTCTTGAGCTTTACATTACAGGCTCGTTTAATATATTCTCCGGAAAAACAAATATTGATACAGATAAGCGTTTTATGGTATTTGATATTTCCGATATGGGCGAACAGATCCGTCCTGTAGGATTGCAGGTTGTGCTTGAATATGTGTGGCAGCGAGTGAGTAAAAACAAGGAAAAAGGTATCAGAACATGGGTATGGATTGATGAATTTTCAATAATGTTCAATGACGGAGCCGGCAGAACAACACACAGAAGCGGCGAATTTTTTGCAAAGGTATATAAGCGAATACGTAAGTATGGCGGTGTACCGACAGCAATAACACAGAATATTACGGAGGTATTGACATCTGTTCAGGCAAAGACAATGATTTCCAACTCTGAGTTTGTCGTGCTTTTGCAGCAGAAAAAGGAAGATCTTGATGCCTTAGTGGAAATTCATAAACTTTCCCCGTCACAGGAAGCCTATCTGAAAACAGGGAAAAAGGGCAGTGGTCTTATTGTCTGCGGCAGCAAAATAATTCCGTTTGAAAAACCAATTCCTATCGGTAGTCTGATGTATAAAATTTGTACGACAAAGTTCACCGATAAATCTTATAACTTAACGAAATGATAACAGGGGTATTGCTGCAATACCTCTGTTTTTTATTAGTGGGGTGAAATAATGGGAATAACATTTGGCAAGCGTAAACTGAAAATAAAAATTATGGGGGAGCAGGAAACAGCTAATGAAGAGCTTGATCAACCGCATAATGAACAGTTTTATACAGTCCCGAAAAATCCTCAAACGAGCGATGAAAAGGCAGTCGAAACAAAGAAAAATATAGGTTTCAAGGATTTATTGCAAAATATTTACGATATATCAATAAACAAGCTGAACCTTTCAGATTTTACCGTGTACACATATTATTATAGCGATAACAGGTATCAGTTCGGTAAAATTACTGGCAGAACAAATCTGAATGAAATACAGCTCGAAAAATATCTGTCGTTTAAAGAATTAACAATAATCAGACGTGCAAGCGGTCTATCCGAATCCGGAGAATACAGAAGCCGACTTGTAACCCTGATTAATTATAAGGATAATGATTATATTTTGATATGGTCATCTATTCTTTATGAGATTTTCAATGAAGAGAAAATTTCGGAGATAAAAAAACTTATGGAAGAAATGAGGGATTAAGCTATGAATTTAGTTATTCTGTGTGATAAGAATACCCGGAAATATCTGAACCGCAATATTGATTTCAAGGAACAGAATTACAATGTTTTAAGTTATGAAAACGAACTCCGCCCTGATTTTGATAAACGTGTAACTCATATCCTGCCTAATATTCTTATAATTTTTCGAGGATATAGCAGCCGTGGAGGTGAGCTTGAGGATATTATTCCGAAAATCAGGGAAAAAATGCCGGAACTCAGAATTATTTATATGTACGGCAAAATAGTTGATGAACAAGACTTTTTAAAGGTAACTACAATGCTTTTGAAAAATGAGATATGTGACATTTCAATAGCTGAAATTTATAATCAAGGTTTCAAAAATGAGTTTTTTACTCTTCTTCAAACACCGATGGATGCGGAAGCATTTGAGGAACTGCTGAAAAACAGAGAGGAGCATTACCGCAATTATGATATAAGCGAAACATTACAGTCCGAGGTATCAAAAGTCATTGACAATACCAAAGTGAATTTTAGTCGTTCTTTACTTACGGAGAGCTTTTCGGAAAATTCATTATCTCAGCTTGATGAACTTCAGGAGCTTAGCGACTTGGAACAGCTTAATATCTGCATATCCTCAGTCCATAATTCAAGCGGTCTTATTCAGACTTCATTCGAGTTGGCAACTGTACTTTCACAGGCAAAACAAAGCGTATCTCTTTTCCTGCCGGACGATGTATATAACCGATTTCTGAAATTCCATGACATAGATACCGCTTCTGCCGGTAACGGCTGTACAGTGAATAATCTTCCGATTTATCCCCTTTCTGCTTCCCTGAAAAATCAATTCGCAAAATATCGGGTTCTTGCTGTTTTTGATATAAGGGATGAGTTATTTGAAAATTCCGATATTAAAATTGTAATGTGCAGGGGTACGGAGTGGGATATATCCTATCTTGAGGAATATCTGAATTTACCGCTCTCGTACAGTAAGGAAATAAACTACTGCTTTTATCCGATTTCACAGCCGGATTTTATAAAGTTTAATAGGGCTATGGTCAAAGGTCATTGCAAGGCTTATCGCCTACGCACAAGTCCTAACTATACCAATCCGTGTGAATGGAACAGGAACGTATACACAGAGATCCTGCACCTCTACACTGATGTCAATACTACAAAGAAAATGAAGCTGTTCGGGAGGTGAGTGTTTTGGTTTGGTTTTTGCTGATTTTCATCGTCATTGATGTGATCCAGACAATCTACATAAAACACCTTAAAAAAGAAATATCCATGAGAGATAAGGAATATGAAAATAAACCTGTTATCAAGAAGGAAAACAGACTTTTAAAAATCATAAAAGAAATATTTTGGATATAACCAAAGACCGGAATATAAAAAGCTTGAAATCCGCCGATTTAGCGAATTTCAAGACCATTGCAGAATATTGACGAAAAAGAAATTGTCTGATATAATGAGTGTTGCAGAGTGTACCATACACGGTAGGCGGTCAATCTTGCTCCCGGAATCGGGAGGTGATGCTTATGTCATGGACAGAGTTTTTGACTTTGGTCATTGCCATTTGCAATGTTATTACATTAATAAATAACATACATAACAAGAAATAACCGCCCCAGCTACCAAACTTAGGCGGTTATTCTTTAACTACTTAACTATGGGAGCGACCGTCTATCGGTATGCTCTGTATTTATATTATACAATTCCATGGAAAATATGTCAAGTAGCATATACTTAGTTTTAAGAAATATTAGGAGTGAAATAAGATGGTAGTAATATACGCTGAAAAAGCAAGCCTCGCAAAGTCGATAGCGACAGCTCTGAATGGTGGCAAAAGAATCGCACACCCGAAGGAGCCGACAATCGGACATTATGAATTTACCTTTAACGGACAGCCTGCCGTATTGTGCCACGGCGTGGGACATCTTTGTCAGTTAGCAGACGCTAAAAGTTACGGAGAACAGTACACAAAGTGGGATTTAAATGTTTATCCGTGTATTCCGGAAAAATATGAGGTTGTCGTAAAAGATAAGACAAAAGCCTGTTTTGATTATGTAAAGGGATTTTTTCAAAAAGCTGATCTGATAATAAATGCTACCGATCCGGACCGTGAGGGCGAGCTGATTTTCGCCTACATATACGAAGCTATGAACTGCACTAAGCCGTGGAAAAGAGCATGGATAGAGGATTTGACACCGCAAAAAATACGCTATGCATTCGGTCACTTGAGGGACAGCAGCGAGGTATTAAATATTCAGAAAGCAGGCAAAGCCCGGAGTATAGCCGATTGGGTATGTGGTATAAATCTGACGATTGCAGCTACTAAAAAGCTGTCATCAAAAGATATGCTGTCGGTCGGAAGGGTTCAGACACCTGTACTTGCTATGGTGGTTGAGCGTGAGAAGAAAATTGTCAATCATGTAAAAACTCCGTTTTGGAAACTGCTTGCCGATTTTACTACGGAAAACGGAAAATTTACGGCAGAGTATGAAAAAGGGCAATTTGATGATGAAAACGAGGCTAAAGATGTTCTTGCACAATGTACAGGAAAAGGAACGGTTGTAAATAAAACCGTAAAGAAAAAATCGGTTGGTCAGCCGCTGCTATTTAATGCAACACAGCTTCAGGCAACTGCCGGCAAAAAGTTAGGTTGGGATTTAAAAAAGAGCGTTGCCGTTATGCAGGAATTGTATGAGCATAAGTTTATGTCGTATCCCCGGACTTCCTCGGAACATCTCACGGTTGCTATGCAGCCGGAGGTTACGGCTACGCTCTGCAAGCTGTTTCAGCTCCCCGAATATACTAAGTACGCTATACCGGAGGATCAATGGCAGGCATATAGTAAAAGGCATTTTGACGACAGCAAGGTTGACAGCCACCCGGCTATCATACCTACAATGAATGTCCCTAAAGATCTGTCCGAACTGTCAAATGATGAAAAACAGCTTTATGATTTGCTCGTCAAGTCGCTCATCAGAATAGTGTACCCGAAAGCAGAGCTTGAGGACACGACAGTTATACTGGACGTAAACGGTAATAAATTCAAGGCAACGGGCAGTATCATTACAAATAACGGTTGGTATGCGGTAGATTCTATGCCGGATAAAAAGGCAACTTTACCGCCGATAAACGAGGGCGAAAGTTATCCGGGAAAATATAGTCTTAAACAAGGCTTTACCGAACCACCGAAACGATACACGGAGCCTGACCTGATTACAGCAATGGAAACGGCAGGCAAAAATATTGAAGATGAGGAAGCACGAAGTCTGATGAAACTTGAAAATAAAGGACTCGGCACTGCTGCAACACGAGCTGCTATTGTAAATGCCCTTTTTGCAAGGGATTATCTTGCAAAAAAAGGTAAAACAATCTATCCGACAGAAAAAGGAATATACATTGTTGATAATCTTCCGGTTGACGAGCTGAAAAGTGCAGAACTGACAGGCTTGTGGGAAAAGCGGCTGCATGAAATTTCTGTCGGCAATGAGGATTATAACAGCTTCGTTTCGGATATTGAAAAAACTGTACGTGATTGGTATCAAAAGATAACTGATTCAACGTCAACAAAATATTCCGATCAGGCGGATAATCAGGTTTGTCCCTTTTGCGGTGCAAGAGTGATTAAAGGTAAGTTTGGTTATTTTTGTACTGCCAAAAAGGATACAGGCTGCAAGTTTTCCGTACCGTCAGAAATACGTGGAAAAAGTATTTCTGACGCACAGGCTTTAAGGCTTATTGACAAAGGCAAAACTACCCTTATTAAAGGGTTAAAAAGCAAGTCCGGCAAAGAATTTGATGCATACCTTGTTGTGGATAAAAAACAAGGGAAAATTGTCTTTGAATTTCCGACACAGAATAAAGTGAAACATTGATTATAATCGGATGTTATGCTATAATAATTATATAAAATACCTATGAATGGAGCGATGAAAATGACGAATGCTGAAATTGAAAATCGTATTGCCAGAGTAAATGCAACAATGGCTATGGAGGGTATGCCTTTAACCGAAGAAAACAAAGAAATTCTAAGAAAAATCAATGGAAAGATTATATCTGAAGATGAGGCAAAAATACAGATTATCAAGAAGTATAATCTTAATCGTAGATAACCATGAAGGAATTTGATTGGGATTATGTATATTGCTATCCTGATTCTGATATTCTGATTAACAAGTTTGGAATAAAAGATAGCGTTACACTTAATAATATTGAAAGAGATTTGACAGCCATAAATGTTAACTCAATTTTAAAGACTCCTGTTAAAGGGGTCTTTGATTTAAAGCATTTACAGCAAATACACAAAAAACTATTTGAGGATATCTATGATTGGGCTGGAAAATTGAGAACTGTAAACATATCAAAGGGCTATATGTTTTATCGTTTTGACTATCTTGAAAGTGCAGTCAATGAACTGTTTTCAAAACTGAAAAATGAGCATTATCTTATTGGTTATTCCACTGACGAGGTAACGAAACGGCTTGCATATTATATGGGTGAAATAAACGTGATACACCCGTTTCGAGATGGCAATGGCAGAACACAAAGAGTTTTTATCGAGTACCTTGCAAAAGCAGCCGGATATGATGTGGATTTTTCAACCGTTACTCAGGACGAGATGATCAGTGCAAGCATAAGCTCCTTTGACTGCGATTATGTACCGATGGAACAAATGTTTTCAAGGATAACAAAGCCTGTTTCCTTCGTTGAACAATTTCAATTCGTAAAGAAAATTGCTCCAATAAAAAGTGATTTGGAAAGCACATTTATACAATATGGCTGTGTTGGAGGTTTTGTAACCAAAGATCAGCTCCAGCAACTAAAGGAAAGTAAAGTGCCGTTTATAGCCAAGCGTAGTAAAGAAGGCACGATTATTATGGCTTCGATTAAGGACAAGGATATTGTAAATCTTATTATGCAGGGTCCACCCCGAAAGAATAAAGGGCAAAAAAGATAAAACATAATATTTTTCAAAAGCAAGTAAGGCAAAAATGCTTTGCTTGCTATTTTTTTGCCTAAAAACAGAAAGGATGAGATTTTATGGAATACAGAAAACCAACACAGGAACAGCTTGAAAGAGCTAAAAATGCAGATATAATCGAATTTCTGAAATCGTATATGGGATTTGAATTTAAACCGAGCGGAAAGTATTATCAGTGTAAGCAGCATAACAGCTTAGTGGTCTACCCTGACCGTAAGGGATTTGTATGGAACAGTCAGAATATAGCGGGCGGTGATACTATCGACTTCCTGCGAAAGGTTGAGGGTAAAAGCTTTCCCGAAGCTATTGAAACTATTGTAGGTGAAAAGTTATCCGGTAAATACACACCCGCACCTAAATATAAATCCGAGTCCGAGCCGCTTGTCTTACCGGAAAAAGCGGAGGGAAAGTACAGCCGGGTTTTTGCGTATTTGTCGCAGACACGAGGGATATCCGCCGATGTTATTTCGGATTTTATGAAATCAAAACAGCTCTATCAGGACGTAAGGGGAAACTGTGTATTCGTGGGTCTTGATGAAAAAGGTACTGCTAAGTTTGCTTCGGTTCGTGGAACGCTTACCGGAAAGCAGTACAGAGGAGACTGCAAAAACAGCGATAAGAAATATGCTTTTAATCAGCAAGGCGAGGACAGGAGCAGACTATATGTTTTTGAAGCACCGATCGATTTAATGAGCCATTGTACAATGACAGATAATGCTTACGGCAAGGGGGCATACAAAAAACAAACAAGGCTTGCCCTTTGCGGCAGCTCGGATGTTGCACTTGAAGCTTACCTTGAAAGGCATAAGGAAGTCAAGGCTCTGAATTTCAGGCTTGACAATGACGAGGCAGGAAGAACTGCTGTAAAGATTTATAAGGAGAAATATGAAGCAAAGGGATATGAAGTACATTTTGTTTTCAGTAAAAACAAGGATGTAAATGAGGATCTGCTTGCTCATAACAAAAATAAAGCTACGAAATTACGGAGATAAGATTTGTTATCCTAAGTGGCAAATATCCTATGGCTTGTGGAGGTGTCTAAGCACTATGATTAAAGTTGAATATGACGATATAATGGCTTTTCATCCGGGGTATTATATTAAAGAAATTATTGAAGAAATGGAATTAACACAGGAAGAATTTGCAGTAAGATTAGGAACTTCCCCAAAAAATTTAAGTGAATTGCTTGCCGGAAAAATAAAATTATCAACTGATTTGGCATCAAAATTAAGTATAATGATCGGAACAAGCATAGACGTTTGGTTGAACCTTGAAAAAACATTTGAATCAAAAATAGAAGAAATTGAAAAAAGAAAAAAGGAAATCGACTACATATAACATAACATCATGAAAAGGAGGAGAAAGCTATGCAGGCATATTTCAGACTTAGCAACAGTATTCTGGACTGCGGACTTACGCCAAACGAACTTAAGGTAGCTGTATGTCTGTATAGCTGCGTGTTTAACAATTCTTTTTCTGTCAGGATCAGGCAGCAAACTATAGCCGATAAATGCGGAATAAAGAAGATTGAAACTGTCGGGAGTATAATTTGTAAGCTGATTGAAAAGGGTGTTATAGAGCGTATCAGCCGTCCTTACAAGGCGAATGGTCAGCTCGGTACGTACATCTATAAGCTGAAAGCTGTTGCGGCAAGGGGATTTTTCAAAGTAAAAAGATACATTCTCGGCAAACTCTCAGGAGTGCAGCTAAGAATGTATCTTTTTGTTTGCCGTGCGGTTACCAAGAAAAACACTATGTGGAACAGCTTCAATGACATTGCTCGTGCTTTGCAGATTGGCAGAAATAAGGTTATATCCGTAATTAAGGAACTCGTTGGTCTTGGGTTTATACGGAAATTAAAGGTTTTGAAAAAGGACGGCAGTTATTCGGATAATCATTACTCTGTTGCAGATCCGGCAGTGCAGGAAAGGATAAATAAAAAAGAAAGTCCCAAACAAGCCTCTAACTTGTTTGGAACTAAAAAAATATTTCAACACTGTTGTTATGATAAACCTTATTCGGTTAAATGTCAAGGGGTAAGCTGCAATTTTTTTATTTTTTACAGTGGGGTAGTACCCTAAAACGGGTAGTCATTATATATACCCATTTTTTATTCCAACAGAAAAAGAAATAGTTATATATTACTCAAAGTATATTAAGGATCTGCTGCACTTGGCATATCGGCAGTTTTCCCTGGAACGTTAGCAAACCGCCGGAGCCGCATTAACCGGGCTTTTTTTCTTCTGTTGGCAAATCAAGCGAAAATAAGAAAAAAGTGTTCGTAAAAGTCCTTGCGGAAATCAGGGTAAAAAAGTGTTCGTAAAGTCATTGAAAAACGGCATTTTTACATAAATTTTTTGGTGTTCGTAAAAGTATACCTTTACGAACAGGAGAGGAGGGAAAAATATGGGAATATCAAGAACGTATTACTATGCTCGTGTGAGTACGGGTGAGCAAAATTTAGACAGACAAATTGAAGCATTCCGTAAAATTGGTGCAGATGAAAAATATATTTTTACCGATAAGGTGTCCGGAAAGGATTTAGAGCGTCCGAATTACCGGATTTTAAGAAATAACATTCTTCGACCCGGTGATACGCTTGTTGTTAAATCACTCGACCGCCTGAGCAGGAATAAGTCAGACATTAAGTCGGAGCTTGAGTTTTACAAGAAAAACGGTATTCGTGTAAAGATAATAGATTTGCCTACGACCATGGTTGACCTTGACGATCAGGAGTGGATCATTGACATGGTAAATAATATTATAATCGAGGTTTTATCCTCTATCGCCGAACAGGAACGTGCCACAACAAAAAGCCGTCAGGCTGAAGGCATTGCGGCGGCAAAGGCGGTAGGTAAGTCACTTGGACGACCCACGGTCGAACTGCCTGTAAACTGGGATGAGATTTATATTCGTTGGAAACGAAAAGAAATATCCGGTAATACTGCGATAAAGTTATCCGGACTGAAGCGTACTACATTCTACAAGCTCGTCAAAAAATATGAGCAGGACAGCAAGTGGGTATAGCATGATGGCTTTGGGACTTCAAGTCCCATTTTTGCTTGAAGGGAGGTGATAAGTATGAAGCTGAAAAGAATAATCGACTTTTTGCAGACCGAGTCATATTCATTGAGTGTTGCATTGATTTCATTCTATGCGATATATCTCGTGGAAATATCAAGTATTTTATTCAATATTCCCAGTCTGCAGATCATGTTCAACAGCAGCGATGTAACAACAGCTAATCTCCTGTTATTAGGAGTGTTGTTTGCTGTTATGAACATAGAATGCATCGGCGGAATTATCTTTTTTCATAAAAGGCTGCACAAGATTAAATATGCGGTAAGATGATTCCTCGGTGCATGGGACTTCGAGTCCCACATCAGAACCGCCCCGAAGTCTGATGACTGTGGGGCGGTAAATTTTTTGAAAGGGTTTGATTGTTTATGTTTAATAAAAGAAAAAAAGTGAAAACAAATTCTAATGATCTTGTAGTCGGCGGTTCATTTCCGGGATGTAAAATTCATGTAATAAACGCAAAAGAGTTTATACCTGAGTATGCACCCATAATGTCTGTAATTATCTTTTATCGCTCAACATATAATCATGTTAGCGTTATGATAAAAGATTTTACATTTTCGTTCAAGAGAGATAGTGTCACAGAACTGTTTGCATTACCTATAGAAAAGGGGGAAAATGGCTGGTTTCTGAGTTATAAAAATATTAAACTGAAATGTATTCCGTATGAGGAATTCGATCCTGAAAAAATTACTGCTGAGACAAGAACTATCCTTAAAAAAGTTGATAAACAGATATTTGTTGTTTTTATAAATGATCTATTTTTATGTTAATGTTTTGGATTTTTCTTTTAAATTTGGCATATTGTAAAGGACTTTTTGCTAACAAAACACGATAAAATAATTGATATTTACAATAAGTTAAATACAATCTTCTGAAATTATCATTTAAAAGAGCTTTAAAATATTCATGTTCTGTTACATTAACAGCAGAAATAGTTTTTTGTTTTTTATTATAAGCCTCATAAATTCTATGATTACCATCAAGCACAAATATCGATTTCGTTGGTACAAACTCTGACACATAAATAGGTTTGGCTTGACTTTTACTTTCGGTTTCTTTTTCGAATCCGTAGGTATTTATTTTTTCGTATAATTCTGATACAGATTGGGAAATAATAGTATCATTTGATTTTAATATATCGTCCAACGTATTTATGTAAAATATGAAACTATTAACAACGCTAAACTCATTGTCCCAATAAACATCATAACTAAAATATTGGTTGTCATATCCACCTTTAATTGGTGATTTAAGTTCTATCGTATCTATTGCATATTTACAAAATTCAATTTCTTTTATCAACCATTTGTAGTTGTATTTTATATATGGATTGATAGTTTGGGTACTATAAATATACGATAACTTATCAAACTGATGTATTATTTTATCTCTTGGTATATTAAAAATATCAGTACCTATGTCATTGATCATATACACTTAATTTGCCACCTTTCAAATTTAAAACTTGTCTTATATTTATTTGTCATGGGACTTCAAGTCCCACCCGTTGTTATATTGTAATGTTCATAAAATTTTCCGAACAAAATTACTGTAAAACATTGACATCAACAACTTGTTGTTGTAGAATATATGCATAATGATTTTTAAATGGGGCGACTCGACGTCCGAAAATCGAGATCAGTATGAGTAATTCCCTCCTCGGAGGGTATCAGATACACTCGGTGAGGTTTAAATTGCATACATTCAAGCCGTATGCACAATATGTAGCGGTTGCAACTTGCGTATTCCTACATATTGCGAGAGATCGCCCTCCGCAGGATGCATAGGTTAATCCTGTTGCAACTCGCATATTCCTACATATTGCGAGAGTCGTGTAAGCTAAACGATGACTGTCAAGATGACAAGCGGAGCGAAAGCCTATAATAAATTCCCCTATACCAAGCTCTTTTGAGTGGTATAAGGGGATTTTTTCGTATGATATGACTTCGTAATATGGGACTTCAAGTCCCACCCGTTGTTATATTGTAATGTTCATAAAATTTTCCGAACAAAATTACTGTAAAACATTGACAAATGGTTTTAAATGATGTATAATAACGACAGTAGGTAATAAAAAAGACACCTACAGCCCATCAATTGTCGGCAAACAATCAATGGGCATACGCCGAAAAGGTAACACAAATACCTCACGACTGATAGATGCCATTCTTAGGCTATTATAGTCTATTTTGGATAGAAAGTCAAGATGTAACGAGACCTTTTGCGTTGGTGTGTTATGTCTTGGCTTAGTCTTTTTTAAGGAGAATACTATTTGCGGCTGCAACTACAGCGAGTAAAACAACCCCTGAAAAAACAGCCATAACCCCTTTTGCTATAAGGCCAAGTATTTCCATTCTTTTCACCTCCTGCACTTTGTTTTTACGGCGGCATATATACGCTATATGTCGCCGTAAGAGCAAAAAAATTTACAGACAACTTGCTCTTAAACCCAAAACTTAATAGAAAGCAACAAAACGAAAATACAAAGGTAAGTAGGATAACAGTTATGCCAAAACGCCAACCTCTCATGGCCGAGCGAGCCAACCAGATGTGGACTCCTGATTGATACTTTCTGAACACCGGGTAAGGATTTAATCCTGAAAAACACTCGCATCAAATTAGATGTTTGGCTAAATGCGGACTGCTGCGAAGCAGGCTAAATGAAAAACCGATAAGTCGCTGCATTGTGCCGGCTGGTCATACATCGAACCTTTGCGAAGGATAAAATAGTTTTGTTTGCTTTAGAGGCAATCTTTGACAGAAGATTGCCCTCCGTAGGAGGTATAAGATAAACCATATGCACCCTACAGAGGACAATCTAAATAGGGCGACTCGAGGTCCGAAAATCGAGAACAGTATGAGTAATTCCCTCTTTAGAAGGGTTTCAGAGACACTCGATGAGGTATAAATTGCATACACCAAAGCCGTATGCACAATATATAGTGGTTGTAACTCGTGTGTAACTATATATTGCGAGACAACTCGTGTGTAACTATATACTGCGAGGCGAGTAGCCGTATACACGGTATGTAGACGCATCCCCCACATACCGCGAGCAGTCCGAGTGACAGGAGTCGAACCTGCGGCCTCTTGAACCCCATTCAAGCGCGCTACCAATCTGCGCTACACCCGGAAATTACTATAACAGTATATCATAACTCAGGTACTTTTGCAAGCATAAATTTCCAACAATATCAAATGATTATTTTATGGAAAAACTATACAAATTGCACATAATTTTTGACCGGATGTATCAGGAAGAACACTTTTTCTTGTGGTTTAATGACAGTGTAAATCGGCAATTACAAGCTCGGGTGAGTTATTTATTCTGAACGGTATACTGCTTTGTCCAAGACCTCTGCTTACTATCATGGTTGTATTGCCGTTTTGGTGTACCCCCTGTGTATATTTTGGAAAAATGCCCTGTCCGGGGGCAAAAACTGCTCCGATTATCGGGAGTCTGAATTGTCCTCCATGGGCATGACCGCTGAATACAAGATTTACGCCGGATTTACAGTATATGTCAAAAATTTCGGGACGATGGGACAGAAGAATTGTATATGTATCATCTGTTTTCAGTGAATTTATCTTTTCAAGTGCTTCATATCCGTATTCTTTAAGTTCCCTGTCCGTACCGGTAAAATCGGGATCGTCTATTCCGCATATTCTGATTTTATCATTGCTGCGTTCAATTATAATTTCGTCATTTCTCAGAATTCGTACACCAACGCTTTCAAAATATTCAGTGAGTTTTTCCAATTCATCCGGCATACGGCTTTCGTGGTTTCCGGTAACATAATATACAGGTGCTATTTTTATAAGACGTTTTGTAAGACGTTCAGATATATCACGGTGTGTGTGGTAGCAGTCTATATAATCTCCCGTTATTATTATCATATCGGGATTTTCTTTTTTTATATCGTCTATAAGAATGTCATTATCATTTCCGAGAGTTGTATTATGAAAATCGGATATCTGAGCTATCCTGAAGCCATCAAAGCTTTCAGGAAGATTTTTGTCCGATATATCATATTCCGTAACATTTATTATATTGTTTTCGTGATACAGCCAAATTCCGTATAATATAATTGCGACGAATATGATTACCGATATTATAAAGAATATTTTATGCGGAATGACAACATTATACATAAATTTTTCCATTAATACTCCTCTTTTATTTCTTTATTCTTCCAAAAAATTTGCTGTCAGGTTCAAACGGCACGGAAAGATCATACCCGAGTTTCATCATTTCCCTGAGTTTTATAAGCATCAGATTTATGTCTGAATTCATAGCCGCCGAGGTCTGGACAACATCATAATTTTGCCTTGCATAGGTACATACCTCGTCACTGTCGAGCAGAAGATGTGCTGCGAAGGCATTAGCTTCATATTCAATACTGCTGTTGTTCATTCTGAAAAGACTGAATTCCTGAAGTCCCGATTTTGCAGCAAGCTCTCTGTGCCGTTGGTCATGACCTATTTCATGTGCAATGACCATCTGCTCGAGATAATAGTCGAGTCTGTCGTTGAGAAAAATCATCCTGTGCTTCCATAAATACGTATACATTCCAAGAAGATTTTTGAAATCCGAACGGTATATAATTTTTATTCCGAGCATATCCGCAATTTTATGTGCATCCCTGCTTCCGCATCTATGCACAAGTTCATTAGCCTGACGGTATATTTCATAAGAATCCATAGCCTCACCCCTGTCCGGTATTACTTTAGTAGTCTGCATATTCCAATGATAAAGGCTGATTTATTCGCCGTCGGAATTTGCGGCTTTTTTTGGTGCATATTTTTTATTATCAGCTTTACATTCAAAATATGCTTCAGTGAGTGCTCTCATAACGGCGTCCCTGTCTTCCTCCGAAAGCTCGCCGCCTGCAAACATTCCCACAAGCTGTGATACAAGCTTTTCTGCTTCTCTTTTTCCGCCCGAACCGTACTGCTCTGTTGCACGGACAACAAATTCCTCGTCCTCTGTTAGAAGATAATTCACATCACATCCGAAGAGTTCGGCAAGCTTATAATATATTTCCCTTTTTCTGGGATATCTTCCTTCAGTTTCGTAGCTTATGTAATTTCTGCGGCTTATGCCTATCGCTTCGGCTACTTCTGTTTGTTTAAGCTTGGACTCCGCACGTAATTTTACCAGTTTTTCTCCGAATTTCATAATAAGACCTCCGTTGGTGATATTTAACTGCACAAAACATCTTGACAAGTGCAGTTGGATGCACTATAATAATTTTTAAATAAGAGAAGTTTTACTGCACATATAATAACACAAAATGCACTTGATGTCAAGAGGTGGGATAAAAATGCCGAGAGTGATTCTTCACAGTGATATGAACAGCTTCTATGCTTCCGTAGAAATAATGCTTAATCCATCGCTGAAAGGAAAGGCGGTTGCGGTCTGTGGAAATACTGAGGAACGTCATGGGATAGTTCTTGCAAAGTCCGATCCTGCAAAAAAATGCGGAGTTAAAACCGGAATGGCAGCATGGGAGGCAGAAAGGCTTTGCAGGGATATAATATTCGTACCTCCTCAGTATGATGAATATCTTAAATATTCCAAAGCGGCACATGAAATATACAAGGATTATACGGATCAGATAGAGCCTTACGGTATGGACGAATGTTGGCTTGATGTAACCGGAAGTGAAAGACTTTTCGGAAACGGGGAGGAGATTGCAGATAAGATAAGAAGCAGAATAAAGAAGGAATTGAATCTCACGGTATCAATAGGGGTATCTTTTAACAAAATTTTTGCCAAGCTTGCAAGCGATATGAAAAAGCCGGATGCAGTTACCGTGATAAGTGAGGAAAATTTCAGGGAAATAGTATGGAGGCTTCCGGCACGGGATCTGCTTTTTGTCGGTCGTGCAACGGAAGAAAAGCTGAGGAAGATTGGTATACACACAATAGGGGATATAGCGGAAACAGATGCACAGGTACTGAAAAGCTTTTTTGGAGTTAACGGGATATATCTTAAAAAATATGCGATGGGTCTGGATGATTCTCCGGTAACGGATATGTACAGCAGTCCTCCCATAAAATCCGTAGGACACGGGATAACCTGTGTAAGTGATCTTAATACCGATTATGAGGTATGGAGAGTAATTCTGGAGCTTTCACAGGATATAGGTCACAGACTCAGAAAGTATGACCTTAAGGCGGGCGGGGTGCAGCTTTCGATACGGAGCAATGATCTGCGTTTTCATCAATTTCAGGGAATGACGGATATATATACTCAGAGTCCTTCCGTTATAGCTTCAAAGGGAATGGAGCTTTTTAAAAGGAATTACGACTGGGACATACCGGTTCGTGCAGTAAGCATAAGGGCGATAAATCTTTCGGATAAATTTTTGTGTGAGCAGCTGAGTATGTTTTGTGATGGTGACAGACTTAAAAAAATTGATAACCGCGATCTGTGCATAGAAAAAATACGTGCGAAATTCGGAAAGGGTGCTATACGTAATGCCGTGCTTATGGGTGATCTGAAAATGCCGGATGACGGCAGGGAAAAGGTTATTATGCCGGGAAATTTCCAGTAATTATACAGTTTATTGTACAATAAACTTTGACATATGCGAAATATTGTAATATACTAATGTCAAGGTCACATCGTTATCTTAAAAATATCAGGCACTTAAAGGGTATCAATAAATTATTAAGGAAGAGAGGAAGTATTTATGTCACGACAAAAAAATCAGAAGAGAAAAATACTTGAAATAAATGATATAATAAGGCACGCCAAAGGGGAGAGGGGAGCACTTTCAACGAAAAAAATCTGTGAGGAGCTTGAAAGAAGAGGAGTGTCGTGTGACAGAAGAACCCTCGCAGATGATTTTGAGATACTTGCTGATTTTATAAATTCCAATGATGATTATGAATATTATCTTGTAAGTGAGGTTTTCGGAAGAACGAATAAATATTATTCCGAAGCAAAGGAAAACAATGCCAAGGTACGTTTCAGCATGGATGAGCTTAAGAAGCTGATAATTGCCGTAAATTCGCTGAGACTTACCGACAATATGGAAAAATCGGAGATTGATTTGCTGAAAAACAAGCTTATCAGTGCCGCACCTCCTCGCAACAGAAAGCGTCTGCTTGAGTATGCCGAGGATAATTATTATATTCTCGATACGATAGCGGCAAAGATACTTATTGATTCTGTAAATTCCCTGAGCTTTATGCACGGAAATATGTCAAACCGTATTATAAAGACCATAATAAATCTTGCGGACAGTGAGGACAGGAATGTACTTGAAACGGAGCAGAATAACCCGATTTATAATAATGACATCAGCGACGGCATAACTCTGTATGAAATTGACAGGATATTCCGTGCTATAGATAACAGAACCAGGCTTAGCTTTAAATATTTTGACCTTGACGAAAACAGAAAAAGGATTTACCGTCATGACGGTAAGCAATACATTGTTGAGCCGTTGACTCTTATTCCAAATGACAATCATTATTATCTTATATGCTATGACGGAACGACTCTGAACGGAACACGTACATACAGAATTGACAAAATGAGCGATATAGAGGAAACAAATGAAGAAATATCGGGAACGGCGTTTGAATTTCGTGACTATATCCCTCAGATTACAAATCAGGTATTCAGGATGTACAGTGGTCCGCTAAGAAAAGTCACGTTGGAATTTGAAAATAGTATAATAGGAAACGTATTTGATAAATTCGGAACAGATGTAAAAATAGAGCGTGTTGACGAAAAATACTGTAGGATAACCGAGGAGATACAGATAAGTCCTCCGTTTTTTGGATGGCTGTTCCAGTTCTCAAAGAAAATGCATATAATCTCTCCTGACGATTTGATATATGAATATAAGAAATTATGTGATGATGTGATAAATGATCGGTCTGACGGATATTTTATCGAAAATTATAAGCCGGAATGATAGTCGGAATATTTTATCAAAACAAAATGGAGAAACATAAGGGGACGCCCTCTCGCAGGGCGTCCCCTCTTGAAAAACAGTCCACCGGACTGTTTTTCAATTCACCCCTTGCTCAGGCGTGAAGGATTAGAGATTTCGCCGTCTGCGGACGGCGACCAAAGGCTCTGCCTTTGGAAACCGCAAGCCTTTT
>CANQAJ010000035.1 GCA_947589365.1 uncultured Clostridia bacterium
CTTGACGGTGCAAAGGCATCGGACTGCATATGCTGCGGTCAATGTGAGCGAGCCTGTCCGCAGCATATAGAAATTACGGCAAAGCTGAAAGAATGTGCTGAGGTATTTGAAAAATAAGCCGTAAATGTATACAACAGAAAGATACTCCCGCAGCGGCTTACGATTTTCTGTGCGATTGCGGAAGTTAGAAAAAATATTATTTTATCACAAAACCGAAAAATTCCCCCTGTAATTTTTTACGATTACAGGGGGTGAATTTTACCTTATGAAATGTGTCGGAGTCCACGGCTCCCTTTCGGGAAGTCCGAACCGTTCCTTGCCGAGAGAGATGCTTTTTATCAGAAATGACATATTTCTTGCAAGGTCACGCATTGTTTGCAGACCCTCTGCATCTTCTTTTGCCTCGCCGGGTACTCTGCCGTGTACGCTGTTCCAATACTGAGCGGAGGCAACAGGCATACCGCTGATTGTAAAATATTTATTCAGCTCGTCAAAGGTTGCGGAAAGACCGCCGCGCCTTGCGACAACAACCGATGCACCAACCTTCATCCGCTTGTCAAAATTTGTTGAATAGAAAAGTCTGTCAAGAAAGGCAATAAGTGTTGCGTTTGCGGAAGCATAGTAAACGGGAGAGGCGATAACAAGTCCGTCCGCCTCCTCAAACTTAGCGGCTGCTTTATTGACCTCATCATCAAAAACACACCTGCCCTTTTCGGAGCAGCTTCCGCAGGCTATGCAGCCTCGGATTGCCTTGTTTCCGATATGCAGTGT
Organism: uncultured Clostridia bacterium; assembly: GCA_947589365.1. Lineage (GTDB taxonomy): Bacteria > Bacillota > Clostridia > Oscillospirales > Acutalibacteraceae > UBA1213. The sequence goes on from CANQAJ010000035.1 coordinate 772, forward strand.
TTCAACCTCAATACCGTTTTCCCTAAAAATACCGTCCATTTCGCTGAGTGCAATTGCCGTATTGCCGTTTTTATGCGGCGAGCCGTTGATTATCAATACTTTCATAGCTATACCACCTTACTCAAAAAAATTAATATACTTCGGTTTATAAACCTGTATAATATCATAATAAATATGCCCTGACCAATTTATTATCATAATTACCCAATAAATATCCAAAGTCTTTATAAAATTTACCTATGCTGTATTTATTGAATATATCTTTATAGTCTATATTGAACTCCAGTTTTGTATTTTCTATAAATTCAGCTAATAAATCCATGCTATCTACATCCGGATCAACAACTTCATTTTTGGTAAAGTATTTTCCTAAATCTCTATCTGCATCCTCAGCAGACACTCTACCCTCTCTGTGTTCACAATATAGATATTCTCCGTTTAAAATTCCCTGACCTTGTCTGCTTTTTAATAATAATTCCTAGGCATCATCTAAAGAATACCCCATTAACATTGCTCCGCATAGAAAGCCCGATAGTTTATCACACTTTAAATCGTAATAATTCATGTCAGCAGCCCCTTCATATGCTTATAATCTTCTATATATGTACCCGATCTGTACATTTTCCGACACTCCGAAAAACCTCTGTCATCATTATTTTTTCTTTCTTGAAATTTTTTTCTGAATAATGAGAAGTCTGAAACTTTTTCATAACCTGTAAATTTTAATCTTTTGAAAGCATTTTCGGACTTTATTACTATCTGATTTTTTAAATATCCCAGCTTTATCGCACCGGCTATCGCTTCGGCGGAGCAGTTCCCTTTAATAAATGCAGTTACTATCCTGATGTATGTATCGTCACATCTGCATCCTATGATAAAATCAACATCACTTATATCTGCCAAATAGTGCTTTTCCAATAAATTTTTTACTTTGCTCGCTATGTTTATCTTTCTATAATGGGAGGTTAAAGCTATCCAATATATTACATCAAAATCATTCAAATTCAGAAAAGACAAGCCGCTGATATTAAAACTGTATTTGTTTACATATCCTGCTGATGTGTCGTTGTATTCGGAACAAGCCCATTCTTTCGCTAATTCCAAATTACTTCCGCTTACACAATAAAAACCCCTGCCGTAATCATTATCCCTTGAACCGCCGCCAAAATAAGGATTTTTTATTATATCCTTTGAGCCGTGATATATTTCTATATTTGCATTGTTTATATTTACGGTGGTAATATCTGATAATGCTTCTTTTTCTGTATTTTTCAAATACGCATTATAACTTTTAAACCGGGTTTCTGTATCGGGTAAAACCGTTTTTTTATATACCGTGTTTCCTTTAAAAGATTTCACATGATATTCCATTTTATCCCCTCTGCTATTATAAGCTGTTTTTGTTGTAAATGCATATCTTACGATTTAATCATATTATAATAACGTCACGAAGTCAAGGAGGAAATTACTGTTACAAAAAATATTTTTACAGATAAGGAAAAATGCCATAAAAAGCGGTAATAAGCTTATATCTCAAATGGCAGTGAAAATTTCCCTTTGCGGAAATTCCGGAACGAAAGCATAACAGTAAAATATCCGGAAACATTCATAAATTTTCCGAGAATGTTTCCGGATAAAATTCAGCCGACGGTCTGATTTATCGTGATTGTCCGGCTTTTGCTGCGGTAAAAGGCTAAATGACGGTTTTCAGATAATCATATACGGACTGCCTCGTATCGAGCGACATTACCTTTTTTGCGGCTTCGTCAGCTTTTTGCTTTGTCCACCCTGAAATGCATTTTCTTACCTTGAGTACAGACGGTGCGGAAACGCTGAATTCGGTAAGTCCGAAAGAAATAAGCAGCGGGATCATCATAGGGTCGGCGGCAGCCTCTCCGCACATTCCTACAGGAATGTTATTTTCTCTTGCACATTCTATGATCCTTTTTATCATTCTCAGTACACTCGGCTGCAGAACGGAGTATAGATAAGAAACATCACTGTTTCCTCTGTCGCATGACATCGTATAACCCGTAAGATCATTTGTGCCGATGCTGAAAAAATCAGACTCCTTTGCAAGTATATCTGCTATGACGGCAGCCGATGCGGTTTCAACCATGATTCCTACTTTGATATTTTCGTCGAATTCCGTACCCCCGGCACGAAGCTCTGCTTTTATTTCTTCAATCAGTGCCTTTCCCTCTCGCAATTCCTCAACGCAGGTGATAAGCGGGAACATGATACTTATATTACCGAATGCACTCGCACGCAGTATCGCCCTTAGCTGAGTTTTGAAAATCTCACGGTTCTTAAGACAGTACCTTATTGCACGGAACCCCATAAAAGGATTATCCTCTTTTTTGAGTCCCATATAGGGAATTTCCTTATCTCCGCCTATATCAAGCGTTCTTATGATAAGCGGTTTGCCTTTTAGCATAAGTGCAGCCTTTTTGTATTCCTTGAACTGCTCATCCTCGGAGGGGAGGGAGGATTTATTCATGAACAAAAACTCCGTTCTGAAAAGTCCTACGCCCTCTCCGTCAAATTCCAGAGCTTTTGCGGCATCTTCCGGTTTGCCTATATTACATACAAGCTCATACCTTTCTCCGTCAGCGGAAACGGTTACCTTACCTCTGAAATTTTCAAGCTCCCTGCGCTCCTTCAACAGCTGTTCCTGCTTTTGCGTATACCTTTCAAGCTGTGCATTATCGGGGGATTCCAGAACCTCGCCGCTGCTGCCGTCAACTATGACTGTATCTCCGTTTTGTATATACTCCGATAAATTTGCTATGCTCATAACGGCAGGTATTTCCAAAACCCTTGCAAGAATAGCACTATGTGATGTTGTTCCGCCTGTTTCCGTAATTATTCCGACTATGTTTTCCTTATTTATTCCTGCCGCCATTGAGGGCGTAAGCTCTTTGGCGGCAAGTACGGTTCCCTTTGGTGCTTCACTTATGTCTGCATCATAAATCCCGAGAAGAATTTTAAGTATCCCTGTTTTTACATCGCGGACATCAGCCGCTCTTTGTTTTGTCATCTCATCATCCGTTGAGGAAAAAATTGATATAAACATATCGCAGATATTTTCAAATGCCGACTCTGCACATTGTCCGTCATTTATCAGCTTTTCAACCTCGCCTGTAAGATAAGGATCCTTTACTATGCTGATATGTCCGAGCATTATTTCGGCTTCCTTTTCACTCGCCGATATCCTTAGTGAGTTTGCCTGTTTTTCCGTATTCTCGCAAAAGACCTTTACGGCATCGTTAAAACGTTCTGTTTCAGCCTTTTTGTCGGTCACTGTTTTGGGTGTATATTCGAGTGAATGTTCCTCTATGACCAATACCCTGCCTATTCCGATACCGTCTGAAACACCTGCTCCCTTTAGCATATTAACCACCTCGTATTTTCATAATTCTGAATCCGCCCTGTCCGAACGGAACGCATTATTCGCCGAATCCGCTTTCGATAAGCTGCACAGCTTCTGCCATAGCTCCGTTCTCATTTTCTCCATCGCATACAAGTTCTATTTCACTTCCGCATTTCATGCAGGCGGCTATAAGATTGAGCGTGCTTTTGGCATTATAGCTGTTTCCGTTGAAATTAATGGTTACCTTACACGGATATTTTCCCATAGCTGCGGAAAATACCGAGGCCGGACGCATATGAAAGCCCTGTGCGTTTGAGATTGTAAGTTTTTGTGTGATCATAATAACTACTCCTTTTAATTTTATTTTTTAAAGTAAGTATCATCATTCCGATACTTTAGTGACGCTTTTTTCGGGTCTTTTAAGAAGTGCCAAAAGAAGCATTCCGACAACCGAGCCTATAATCAGAGATACAAAGTACATAAGCGGATTGCCTATTGTTGCAATTACGAAAATTCCTCCGTGAGGAGCCATAAGTGTGCATCCGAACAGCCATGAAAGTCCTCCCGCAACAGCGGAACCCAATGCACATGAGGGAATTACCTTCAAGGGATATGATGCCGCATAGGGAATAGCACCTTCGGTTACAAATGAAAGCCCCATAATATAATTGACTATACCGTTCTTTCTCTCATCGGCTGACCATCTGTTTTTGAAAAATGTTGTCGAGAGAGCGATAGCTATCGGGGGTACCATACCGCCTATCATTACGGAAGCCATCACCTGCCAGCATACCTGCTGAACTGCCGGATCCGTAACAGAAGCGGCGGTTGTAAGCATACCTGTTCCGAAAACATAAGCCGCCTTATTGAACGGACCGCCCATATCTATTGACATCATTGCACCGAGTATGCAGCCGAGAAGTATTCCTAAATTATTTTCACTGAGCCATGTAAGACCGTTATTAAGACCGGTATTGATTATACCCATGATCGGGTTTACCGCACACATCATGACTCCGACTATTCCAAGACCCGCAAGCGGATAGATAAGAACGGGCTTGATGCCTTCAAGTGCGGAGGGCATCTTATCGCAAAGCCTTTCAAAAAGCTTCATGAGCCATCCTGCGAGGAATCCGGCAAGCAACGCTCCTAAAAATCCGGAGGGGATCGTGGATGAGGCTGAAGGATCTGTGAATGTTGCACCGTTTGAAGCTAAGAGTCCTCCGACAATGCCTATGAGAAGACCGGGGCGGTCGGCAATGGACATTGCTATAAATCCTGCCAGTATCGGAAGCATGAAATTGAATGCGTACCCGCCTATCGTTTTAAACCATGCGGCGGCAGGTGTTACCGTACCGAAAGCACTGTTGCCGGCAGCCTGAACTCCGCTTGCCGAATCAATAAGAAATGCCACCGCTATGAATATTCCTCCGGCAACAACAAACGGAAGCATATGTGAAACACCATTCATAAGGTGCTTGTAAAGCTTTCTGCCTATGCCTTCACCGCTGTCTGATGAATAATCCGAATCGGCCTTTTTATCGGAATGGAATACAGGAGCCTCCCCGTTTATGATTTTGTTTATGAGTTCCTCCGGTTTATGTATTCCGTCGGCAACCTTAGTGGAATAAACAGGTTTGCCGTCAAACCGAGCGGTTTCCACACTTTTGTCGGCGGCTATTATAATTCCGTCGCATTCCTTTATTTCTTTGGCGGTGAGAGCATTTTTGGTTCCGCCCGAACCGTCTGTTTCAACCTTAATGGTTATACCCATTTTCTTCCCTGCTTTTTCCAGAGCTTCGGCCGCCATATAGGTATGAGCTATTCCCGTGGGACAGGCAGTTACGGCGAGAACTCTGAAGCCGCCCTTTTTCTCAGTTTTATTTTCATCCTTTTCCTGACTGCTTTCTTCGGGAAACTTTTCGGTTTCCTTCTGATCGATAAGCTTTAAAAATTCGTCGGCGGTTTTTGCGGCCTTTAGTTTTCCCGTAAATTCCTCGTCCATAAGCATCTGCATAAGCCTTGCAAGGACTTCAAGGTGAACATCTCCGTCCGTAGTAGCCGCTATCATAAACAGAAGCTTGCATTTATCACCGTCCGGAGAATCATAATCAACGCCCGCCGGAACGGTTATTGCTGCAAGTGACGGCTTTTTGACGGAGTCGCTTTTGGCATGGGGTATGGCTATTTCCATTCCTATCGCCGTTGTGCCCATTTCTTCTCTTTTGAGTATTCCTTCACGGTATGCGGCTTTATCTTTGAGGTTTCCGTTTTTATCGTGAAGTGAAATAAGCTTATCAATAGCGGATATTTTGTCTTTGACCGATACTCCGATTTCGATGCTTTGTCTGTTAAGCAAATCCGTAATTCTCATAATTAATCCCCCTTAGAATCACTTTGATTGAAGCTTACTTAATATTTCGTCGATTTTCTCTCTTGTTGCCAATCCGCTCGAAAAAGCGGTTGCATTTCCGCAGGCGGTACCGAGTGTGAAAGCATATGAGTAATCATTTGTTTTTTCATATCCGGCAATAAATCCCGCTACCATTGAATCACCCGAGCCTACGGTGCTTATTACCCTTTCATTAAGTACGCCCGACTTGTATATATGAGCGTTTTCGTCAAATAATACCGCACCGCTGCCGCCGAGGGAAACTATTACGTTTTTTGCCCCCATATTCTTCAGCTTCCCCGCACATTCCTCTATGACAGTATCTGATGTTATTTCCGTGCCGAATATTTCCGACAACTCCTGCTTATTGGGTTTTATCAGAAACGGTTTGTATTTAAGAGAATTAACAAGAAGCTTTTTTTCGGCGTCAATTACGATTCGGACATCTCGTCCTTTCAATCTTTCAAGGATCCTTTCATATGAATTATCCGGCATAGTGTTAGGTATACTGCCGGCAATAACGAGCGTATCTCCGTTTGATATCATATCTGTTTTGCGTAACAGCATATCAAATTCCTCGTCATTTATATGCGGCCCCTGACAGTTGATTTCGCTTTCCTCTCCGGCTTTCAGCTTGATGTTTATTCTTGAAATACCTTCTTTCAATCTTATAAAATCGGTTTCAATACCCTTAGCACCAAGTTCCTCTTCGATTGCTTTTCCGGTAAAGCCGGCAGTAAAGCCGATTGCTTTGCTTTTTATGCCAAGTTCGGAGAGTATACAGGATACATTTATTCCCTTTCCTCCAATATGATACTCCTCGTTGGTTGTACGGTTTGTTATTCCGGGGGTAAAACTGTCAAGATGAACAGTATAATCAATTGACGGGTTCAGTGTAATTGTGTATATCATGAAATCACCTCCCTTATTACGGTTTTATCCGAAAATTCGCTGCAAAGGAGCTTATCCGTTATTATGCAGCATTTTTTTATCGGAGCAAATGTTATTGGGAATACTTTACGGAATTTACTGTGGTCGGCAAGTATAAAGGAAATATAGCTTTTTTCTATCGCTTTTTCTTTAATCCTGCCTTCCTCAATATCAGGTGTTGTGAATCCTGCCTGTATATCTATACCGTTGGTACCCATAAATGCTTTTGTAAAGTTGTAATCAGCGATACTTCTGATACTTTCTGTGCCGATAACTGCCGCAGTCACTGCTTTTATCCTTCCGCCGGTTATATGTGCGTTAAGTCCTTTTGAGAGGAGCTTTTGTGCATGGATTATGCCGTTTGTGACAAAGATTGCTTTGGTGTTTTCTATGAAATCAATCATTCTTGATGTAGTTGTTCCGGAATCAATATAAACAAAATCATTATCATTTATTAAAGCTGCCGCATACTCTGCTATTCTGCTTTTTTCATCCGACATCAACATTTCCCGGGTCTGTACAGCCTGTTCGGAAACACCCTCTGTCGGTTTTATTGAAACAGCACCTCCGAACACCTTATTAAGCTTTCCTGACCTGTCCAAAGTATTAAGGTCACGTCGAATGGTGGATTCGGAAGTCTTAAGTATTTCCGAAAGTTCTGTCACAGTAGCCGCTCCGCGATTATTCAGTATATTAAGTATTGTGCGATATCTTTCAGAAGCAAGCATTTTCAATCACCTCATAGCTATATTATAATCCAAATTCAGCCAAAGTCAAGCATAAAATATCATTTTTTTTCAAATTAACCAAAAATTAATTTTTTGTTCATATTTATACCCTATAACATAATTATAAATAATCAAATTTGAGCAAATTCAAGATTAATTTTCATTATTGACCGGAGGAATACTATGGATAATAAATATCTTAAATTATTGTCAGAAAAATATCCTACGATAAGTTCTCTGTCGAGGGAAATAATAAATCTTACGGCTATTTTGAATCTCCCGAAAGGAACCGAACATTTTATGAGTGATATACATGGCGAATATGAGGCTTTTTGTCATATTCTTAATAACTGTTCGGGAGTTATCAAGGAAAAGGTTGATATGCTGTACAGAGATACAATATCGGACAGCGAAAGGGAGGAAATCTGCACGATAATTTACTATCCGCACGAAAAATTGAACCTTATCAAAAAGGAAAGAGGGATAAGCGATGACCGTTACAGAGTAATTATTAATCGTATGATAGAAATAGCAGGAATTCTTTCGTCAAAATATACACGTTCCAAGGTACGAAAGGCTATGCCTAAGGATTATGCATATATTATAGATGAGCTTCTTCATGCCCAAAAGGATGAGGACGATAATCAGGTTATATATCACAGTAAAATACTTGACACTATCATAAGTATAGGTGCGGATGATTTTATAATTGCACTTGCCGGACTTATAAAACGTCTGGCAGTAGATCATCTGCATATAGTCGGAGATATCTTTGATAGAGGAGCAAATGCGGATAAGATAATTGATTTACTTATGGAATATCATTCTTTGGATATCCAGTGGGGAAACCATGATATGCTCTGGATGGGGGCGGCAGCGGGAAATGAAGCGTGTGTCGCAAATGTTGTACGCAGTTGTATAAAATACAGGACTGTACAAATTCTTGAAAGCGGATATGGAATAAGCCTCAGAAAGCTTACCCTTTTTGCCGAAAACCTATATAAAGAAAATGATCCGATGAAGGCGGCAATGAAAGCAATATCAATCATACAGTTTAAGCTGGAAGGACAGATTATATTAAGACACCCCGAATATAAGATGAGTGACAGACTCTTACTTGATAAAATTGACACCGATACAGGCACGGTAATATCTGATGGAATAAGGTATAGGCTGAATACTGCGGATTTTCCGACACTTGACAAAAATTCTCCTTATGAATTGACGGAGGAAGAGAAAGAAATAATAACTGAGTTAAGGGAATCATTTATAAACAGTATCAGACTTAAACGTCATATTACATTTTTATTTGATAAGGGAAGTATGTATAAATGCTTTAACGACAATTTGCTGTATCATGGCTGTGTTCCGCTTGACAAAAACGGAAATTTTTCCGGAATAGAGATTTTCGGGAAAATACTTAAGGGGAAGTCATATTTTGATGTTGCGGAAAAAGCTGTAAGACACGCATATTTCGGGAATCACAAAAATGCAGATGAGATTGATTTTATGTGGTATCTGTGGTGCGGAAGAAAATCCCCCTTATGCGGTAGAAATATAAAAAGCTTCGAGCGTTATTTTATAGACGATAAGTCGGCATGGGAGGAGGAAACAGACCCTTATTATGAATTTTATCATACGGAAAAGACCTGCAATATGATTCTGCGTGAATTTGATATCTATTCTCCCTCATCCCACATTGTAAACGGTCATACTCCTGTTTTGGCTGCAAGGGGAGAGCAGCCGATAAGGGCAAACGGAAAGCTGATTGTTATTGACGGCGGATTTTGCAGAGATTATCATAAAAAAACAGGAATTGCCGGATATACATTGATTTATAATTCCCATGGGTTACGTATAAAGGCACATCAGCCCTTTGAAAGTATAGATAATGCACTCAAGGAAAATAAGGATATTCTTTCAAGCTCGGAAAATATCGAAACGGAAAATCACAGAATGATGGTGAAACATACTGATAATGGCAAGAAGATTCAGGAGGAAATAGACGACCTTTGCGAACTGCTTGAAGCATACAGAAGCGGCGATATTAATTCATAAACAATATCGGAAAGTAATGCGGAGGTGAAAATTTATGTGATATTACTCTTTGTGATGACGGGATTATGCATATTTTCGGGGGATTGTCTTTATTGTGGAGATTTTATATCAATGATGTAGAATTTTATATTTATTTATGCTATAATTATGGAAACCGAGTAACTCGGAAGTCAGATGAATTGTATTGTGAAGTAGAATTTTCTCAGGCTGATGGTCTTGACGCATGGGGCGGCGGGGATTATTATTGCATCCGGAATGATGAATGGATAAAATAACTATTCTTGACATCCACCCTGCCGATTGCGGAAAATTAAAATGCAAAGCGAGCGTAGGTGAGTATATGGATACAGAAAATAAGCTGTCGAGTGACGTTTCCGGAGAGAAAAACGGCGTCAGACCAAAGGCTGAATACGGAGAGGGGATATATTACTATGACCTTACCCCCGCACAAAGAAATATTGATGATTTACAACGATTCTACAGCGGCACAAGTATATCAAACCTTTGCGGAGCGGTTATATTTGAGGAAAAATTGGACAAAGACAGAATTATGCGGGCTTTGGGTACAGTTATCCGCAGGCATGAGGCTTTAAGACTGCGTTTTCGCATAGTGAACGGAAAAACAGTGCAGTATATAAGCGGGGAATATCGGGAAGTATTTGATTTTAAAGAATTTCCCTCCTATGATATGATGAGAGAATACTGCACAAGGCAGGCTGAAATTCCCTTTGAGATGAGCGGCGGGGAAATGTATCGGATATCTGTTTTTGCTCTGCCTGACCGTTCGGGGATAATGCTTTGTGCAAGTCACCTCATCGCCGATGCGTGGACATTCAGCATTCTTGCAAGGGACATATATGAGATATATAAACAGTGCGGCAAGAGCAGCAGTGCGGGAAAATATACCGACTGCATAAGAAAAAACAGATTATACTTGTCCACACCAAAATATGAAAAAGACCGTATATACTGGTCGGAAAAGTACAGCGGCGGTGTGGAGGAAACGCCTGTACGTCACACACGAAAAGCGGATTCCGGCATTTCTGCCCGAAGATATATCACCGTGATGCCGCGGAAGCTTTCTATGGCGGCGGAAATGTTTTGCAAAGAAAATTCCGTTTCCGTAGCCGCACTTTTTGAAAGTGCCATGCTGCTTTATCTTTCTGAAATAAACGGCAGAAATACAGTGACGATAGGCATTTCGGTGCTTGGAAGAGGAAGTATTTACGAGAAGAAAACGGCGGGAATGTTTATCTCTTCTATGCCCCTTACAGTGCAGCTATATGATAACGAAAGCGTATCAGATTTCTGTAAAAGGACATTTAATGCTCATAATGAGATATACCGTCATAGCAGACTGCCATACTGTGATATTATCCGTGGAATAAGGGAAAACAGCGGTTTTGGCGGCAGGCTTTTTGACGTTTTGCTGAGCTGTCAGAATGCTGTGACGGATATTAATGCAAGTACCGAATGGTTCTCAAACGGATACAGCGAAGTACCTCTTGCTTTCCATATAGATGACAGGGACGAGAACGGAAGTTTTGGGATAACTATCGACTATCAGACAGATGTTTTTTCGGGTGAGAAAGAAATTGAATTGCTGATTCAAAGAATACTGCATATTATCAGACAGGTTACTGCGGACGGAGATAAAATTATTAAAGATATATCTGTACTTCCGCCGACGGAATATAATCTGCTGATTCATAGCTTCAACAATACATCTGCTGAATATCAGAGAAATAAGTGTGTTCATGAGGCTTTTTCCGAAGCTGCGGCAAGTCATCCCGACAAAACAGCACTTATTTTTCACGGACGGGAATACACATATTCCGAACTTGATAAAATGTCGGATGCATTGGCATATTTTCTGCACGATAGGGGGATATGCAGAAATGATATTGTACCGCTGGCAGCAAAAAGAAGCCCGTATGTCATTATAGCAATGCTTGCGGTGCTGAAGGCTGGCGGTGCGTATATGCCGATCTCCCCCGATAATCCCGGGCAGAGGACAGAGTATATGATAAAAAATGCGGGTGCGAAGTTTGTACTTACATACGGCTGCACCTGTAGGACGGTAAGCGAGATAAAGCTTGAAAAATTTGATTATACCTATGGAAAACAAATACCCTTGGAAAAATCTTTCCCCGATGATTTATGTTATATAATTTACACATCAGGCTCAACAGGCAATCCCAAGGGTGTTGCGGTAACTCACAGGAATGTAATGAATTACTGCTCCGGAAATGAGTTTAATATTTTCGGGAAAATTATAAAGGCAGGTACAAAAAGCATAGTTTCAGTAACGAATATTGTGTTTGATATTTTTGTCACGGAAAGTATTCTTGCACTTCTTAACGGTATTGTTATTGTTCTTGCGGATGACGAACAGGCGGTTTCGCAGAAAGCTCTCGGCAAACTTATTTCCGATACACGGGCGGAGGTGATACAGACCACCCCTACCAAAATGAGGAGCTTTCTTTTTGATAAAAATAATCTGAAATTTCTCTCTTGTCTTAATACAATAATTCTCGGCGGTGAGGAAATGTCCGCCTCACTTTGTCATGAACTGAAAAAGTATACGGATGCAGACATTTATAATGTCTACGGTCCTGCGGAAACTACCGTATGGTCGTCATCGGCTGCCGTCTGTGAAAATGATATAAGTATCGGAAAACCGGCAGCTAATACCCGTATATATATCCTCAATGATAAACGTGAACCTGTTCCTGTCGGAATAATGGGAGAAATCTGTATTTCAGGGGACGGTGTAAGCAAGGGTTACATAAATTCTCCCGCACTTACCGACAGAAAATTTTTCCCCGACCCTTTTTTCGGCGGTGATACCGTATACAGTACGGGAGATATGGGCATTGTCCGTGCCGACGGGAATATTGAATTTTGCGGCAGGAGGGATAATCAGATCAAGCTGCGGGGACTGCGGATAGAGCCGGGGGAAATTGAGTGTGCAATGAGCCGGTTCGAGGGCATAGAAGCTGCCGCTGTACTGTGCAAAAAAACCTCCGCCGGTGAGCAGTACCTTGCGGGCTGTTATACAAGCGTACAAGCTATAGACGAAAGCGACCTTCGCAGATTTATGCTCGGTATTCTTCCGTCATATATGATACCGAATGTATTTGTACGGATTAAGTGTATGCCGATGACCAAAAGCGGAAAAATCGACAGGAAGGCTATTTCTCAGGCAGATATGCCCGTTCGGGCGGAACATAAATATACCGCACCGACAAATGAGAGAGAAAAACAGTTATGCTCTGTTATGGCAAAAGTACTCAATATCCCATGTGCAGGCACGGACGATGATTTTTTTCTGCTTGGCGGAGACAGCTTTTCTGCCATGGAATTTGTTGCTCTTGCTGAGGATAAAGGATACAGCTTTTCCGTGAAAAACATATATGAATACCGCACAGTCAGAAAGCTATGCAAAATAATTGGGGAGAATAAAAAAACTTCTTCATATGTCAGAGATTACAGCCGCTATCCTATGAAAAGAACAAACAGCGACCTCAGATATTTCAGGATTTTTTCAAGTCTTACCAAAAAATTCTATAATTTTGAGGTATCGGGACTTGAAAATATAGACACAAGTCAGAAATATATAATATGTCCCAACCATGAAAGTGACCTCGACTGTATGTGGGTGTGGGCGGCTCTCGGCAAAATTGCCGACATAAACAGTACTTGTGCACTTATTGCAAAAGAGCATCTTAATAAATCCCTGTCCCGCCGTATTTTCAGAATATCTGGCGGAATACCCGTTGACAGAAGCGGCGACTTTATGCCATCACTTAAAAGAGCAGCTGCCGTCTTAAAAAGGCATAAGCGTATGCTCCTCGTTCATCCCGAGGGTACGCGAACAAGAAACGGAAAGCTTGGAAAATTCAAAAAGGGTGCAGCGATAATTTCAATGAAAACAGGAGTGAAAATAATTCCTGTTTATATAAGCGGAGCAAGGGAGATTTTTCCGGTTACAAGAAAAATACCGAAACTTTTTAACATTAAGGGCATGAAAAAATTTCCGCTGAGAATAATCTTCGGTATGCCTGTTGACCCTGTGGGGAAAACAGCAGAACAAATTACCGATGAAATGTATGCACAAATTCTAAATATGAAAAGAAAGACTTTGAGGTAAATATCCGGTATCCGTATATTTTTTGCTTGCTATGGGACTGCCCCTATGCTAAAATAAAGTAAACACCGACACACTGCCGTAGTTACGTATACAAGCGGCAATGATGTAATCAGGAAATTTTCGGAAAGTGATTATAAGGTTTGTTAAGGTAGCCAAAAGTAAAAGTTTGTGTTATAATTATGTCATGCTGACATGAAAGTTAAAAACAGATGCCAAGTATATAAAAAATTTTCTCGGAACAATGCGGAAATGTCAATGTTCCGAAAACATTTTGGCGGAATTTCTCAGACGTGAAGCGAAGAGAAAAATATATAGGGACGTTTCGGGCTAAATTCAGTTTATGGTGATATGATATGGAAATAATTAAAAAGATTATGAAAAATACACTTTTTACAGATTGGATAATTTTGATATCGTTGATATTTGTCGGATGTTTCAATGAATATATCAGTTGTGTTATCTCGGTATTGCTGAGCATTTTTATTATGATAAAAATAATATCAAATAAAAAAGCAATTATAAAAATTAATATAATAACAATTACAGTTGCTATTATCACCTTAGCATATTTTATTTCGATATTTTATGCCCTTGACAGCGGTATGGCATTTATAGGTTTTTTGAAATTTTTTCCGGTTTTATTATTTACAATACTTATTTTACAGGAACCCGACAGCCGTAAAAGTATAATCGCAAAAATTCCTTATTTTGCGGTTTTTTTAGGAATAACCTCCGTGATTTTTATGTTTATTCCGGGAATATCCGTTTATTTTAATGTGGCTGACAGACTTGCGGGTTTCTTTCAATATCCGAATACATTCGCTGTTTTTCTTCTTTTAGGAGAATTGCTGCTTGTTTCTAAAACAAATATCAAGATTTATGATGTGATTTTTTCTATTATACTCTTTTTATTGATATTAATTACGGGTTCGAGAACGGTTTTTGTTTTGACTGTTATTTCAAATTTGATTTTGCTTTGTCTGAGAAAAGGGAAAAAAATAAAAATAATCACGTTATCTGCGGTTTTGGTATTGGCATTATCTGTTTTTGTGTTGTATCCTTTGCTTGCAAAGACGGAAATATTTAACAGACTGTTAAATATTTCTTTATCCGAAAGCACATTTGTAGGAAGACTGCTATATTGGCAAGATTCGCTTCCTGTTATTTTAAAGAATCCTTTTGGTATAGGTTATGGTGGATATTATTATATTCAGCAATCGATACAGACGGGTGTGTATTCAACTAAATTTGTTCACAATGATGTTTTGCAGTTACTGCTTGATGTAGGTTGGCTGCCGTGTGTTATGCTTTTATTGACTGTAATATCAACACTTGTTTCAAAACGGCTCACTTTATCGCAAAAGGTTATATTTGTTACGCTTTTTCTGCATAGTATGTTTGACTTCGATATGCAGTTTATATCAATGGTATTTATTTTTGTTATATTTGCCTCTCCGGATTACGGTAAAGAGGTAATATTAAAAAAAGCATATGTATCAGGTGCATTTACAGTTTGTGCAGCGGGGCTGTTTTCGTTATATTTTTCAGTTGCTTTGGGTCTTGGTAATTTCGGATTTACACTTGAATCATTAAGTATGTATTCGGGCAACACTGAGCAAAGAATAAACCTTTTGATAGAGGCGGATAATACTGAGGAACAGAACAAAATTGCCGATGATATAATATCCGCTAATAAATATGTACAGTCAGCATATGGTGCAAAAGCTTTATATGCGTTTTCGGACGGTGATATAGAAGAAATGATTTATTATAAAAGAAAAATACTTGAAATTGCTCCGTTCGCATATGATGAGTATGAAAATTATTGTTATATGCTTATACAGAGTATATACTTGTATGAACAAGTCGGAGATGAATACAGCATTAAGTACTGTCAGGATGAATTGTGCTCGGTTGTGGAGAAAGTAAGGAATTGCAGAGAATTGCTGAGCGATTTGGGAAAGAAAATTAACGATCAACCGAAAACAGAACTTCCTGATGATATTATGGATGTGTATTATAAGATCCGGGGATAAAAATTCGTTTACAAAATCTGTATGCCATAAGATTGATATTGTGGTAAAATTGATTTATTAGGATCGGACGTCTTTCAGAGGGACGTCCTTTTTGTATTATTAAGATCATTTTTTTATACAGAAATCCGAATCAATCGGTTATCAGATTAAAATATAATATAGTTCAGAATTAAAAGAATATTTTTTGTGTAGAAGAATAGATATAAATATTTTATTTGGGGGCGGTATAATGAACAAGTTGATTATTACCAAAAATATAATAGATGAGTTCAGGAGTTATATGAGATTGGAAGAAAAAAGTGAAAACACCATTGAAAAATATACGCGTGACATCAAAGCATTTTGTAAATTTATAGGAAATCAGTCAGTTACAAAGGAATTGGCTATCGAATATAAGGAAAAGCTGCTTTCGGACGGTTATGCCATCAGCAGTGTGAATTCCGTTATTGCATCTCTGAACAGCTTTTTTGCATTTTCAGGGTGTGAATATCTGAAGATAAAGACCATAAAAGAACAGCGGCAGATTTTTTGTCCGGAAAATAAGGAACTGACAAAGCAGGAATACACCCGACTGCTGAAAGCGGCAGAGAGAAGAGGAAACAATCGGCTTAATCTCATTCTGCAAACGATTTGCGGAACGGGGATACGTGTGAGTGAGCTTAAATTCATTACTGTTGAGGCAGTTAAGAAAGGTGAGGCCTTAGTTTTTTGTAAGGGTAAACGCAGATCTGTATTTCTTGTCAAGGCACTGCAAAAGAAACTGTTCCGCTATGCCGCAGAACATAAGATACATTCGGGATGCATTTTTATAACCCGAACCGGAAAGCCTGTCAGCAGGACGAATATTTGGCGTGATATGAAAAAACTTTGTAAGGATGCGGATGTCAATCCCGACAAGGTATTTCCGCATAATCTTCGTCATCTGTTTGCAAGGGTGTTTTACAGTATCGAAAAGGATATCGCAAAGCTTGCGGATATTCTTGGACACAGCAGCATAAATACCACACGCATTTATATAATTTCAACGGGTACAGAACACCGTCGGCGTATGGAAAATATGCACTTGGTGATATAAAAATGCTCCGACTTCCGCCGGAGCAACATAATTGATATTATGTTGTAATCTTTTTGAAAAAAGCCGTCCACAGGCTAAAAAAAAATAAGCCCAAAATGCAAAATAGGCATAACAATACAGACTCTGCCAACTAATTTTTTTAAATATGGTTGGCAGGGTCGGATTTGTTATACCGTAAATTAAATCGTAAATTAAATTTTCCACAATTTATATATGCAGTATTGATTTTCCGGAAAAATAGTAGTACAATTAATATGTGTTAGTGTCTAAATTTCAGCAATCACTTGCTTACAACTTTGTGAACTACAACATAATATCAATTATGTAATTATACACTACCTATAGAATTGATTATGTTAACGTTCCATAATAAAAAATGCTGAAATATTTTCCGGTGTCGGATAAACAGGTTCCTGAAAAGTTATTTTTCAACATAAAAAAATTATCGGAGGTTGATTTTATGAAAAAGGTATTAAAAAAAGCAGGTTCTGTGTTTCTTGCCGCAGCACTTAGCAGTTCGGTTGCCGCAGTTTCCGTGACAACTGTTTCGGCTTTTGAGAGTCTGCCGGATGGTTTTAACAAAAACGATTTGGCAGAGCATACGATGGGGATTGTCGGCGAATTTAACCGATGGTCGGAAGACATAGCAAAGATGACGGACGATGACGGCGATGGAGTTTATCTCGGAGTTGTTGAAGATGTGCAGCCGGGTGAATATGAGTTCAAGGTACGACTTGACGGAGAATGGGATTATTCATGGGGTGCATGTGAAGACGATACCTTTAACAGTCAGACGAATTGCTGGATTAATGTAAATACAGTTTCAGATATAGTTGTAGTTATGGATACAAACGGTGAAGACGGCAATATGTGGCCGGTAAATTACTTTGCACTTTCTGATGAGGGCGGAGATACTTCGGTATTTAATGCATCGGAGCATACTTTCGGTGTTATAGGAAGTTTTAATGATTGGAATGAAGATGTGGAAATGACAGAGATTTCCGATGGTATATACTGTGCGAATATAGGCGATGTGGAGGCAAATAAAGAATTTATGATCCGTGCGGACGGTGAATGGGATTGGAGCTGGGGTGCATATGAGGCTGAAGAAGACCGTACGATAAACAGCCAAACAAGCATGGTTGTTGCGGAGAACACAAAGAATGTTACGGTCGTTTTTAATACAAACGGCAGTGATTATCGCATATGGCATATATCTTTTTTCTATACAGAAGCTGACGGATTCGTTAAGTATGTTAATGGTACGACATTGGAAGGTGAAACTTCCAACGGACTAAAATGGAAGGAAAATGAGGACGGCAGTATAGCTATTACAAACTATACCGGTGAGAGTCGTGATGTCGTTATTCCTGATAAAATTAGAGGAAAGACTGTTGCGGAGATAGGCGAGTGGGCATTTTCCGATTGTACCGGACTAATAAGTGTAAGTATTCCTGACAGTGTTAAATCAATAGGTGATGGTGCATTTAGTGGTTGTACCGGATTGACAAGCGTAGATATACCTGACAGTGTTAAGTTTATAGGCGAGTGGGCATTTTCCGATTGTACCGGGCTGATAAGCGTAATAATACCTGGCAGTGTTACAGAAATAGGGTATTGGGCATTTTCCGGTTGTACCGGATTAAAAAGCGTAACAATACCTGACAGTGTTACTGAGATAGGCGAGTGGGCATTTGGATATTATTGGGACGAAGATGCTGATGAATACTTACTTACCGATCTGATAATATTTGGCAAGATTAGCTCTGCCGCAGAGGAATATGCGAATGAAAACAGCATACCTTTTGTAGCTATGGATAAAGAGTTGTCAGACACTGAAAAAAATATTACGGTAACCGGCGATATAGGTGAAAACACAAAGCTTGAAGTATCTGAATTGAAACCGGAAGATGCAAAAATCAGCGGTAAGAAAACTTGTGCATATTACGATATATCTCTGACAAAAAACGGCGAAAATGTACAGCCGGATGGTAATGTTACAGTGAAGATCCCATACAAGGGTGACAGTGAAAATATAGAGGTATACCGAATAAACGATGACGGAACAACAGAAAAAATGCAAAGCAGTTATGACGGGGAATATGTTACATTCATAACCGATCATTTCAGCAAATATGCCATAGTTGAAGATGCCGGAATTAAGGGAGATACAAACAATGACGGTGAGGTAAATATAGCAGACGCACTCATGATATCCCGTTATGATGCAGGAATGGCTGAACTTGATGGAAGTCAGCTTGCGGTATCAGATGTAAACGGTGACGGCGAGGTTAATATTGCCGATGCACTGATGATATCAAGATTTGAT
>CANQAJ010000036.1 GCA_947589365.1 uncultured Clostridia bacterium
CGACAGCCCCCGGAGAGTTTTCTAAAGCCGGAGACATTCTTAAAAAACTTGATATGCTCGTTTTGCAGGCTGAAAGTTTGAAATCCGACATACAGCAGGAAGAAATAACAAAAGAAGATGTAGATAAGCTGCTTGATATCGAGCCGAAACGAAAATCTGTTCCAAATATGCTTGAAACCGAAGTTGCTCAAACCCCTGAGTTTGAAAAGCTGCTTGGTGAGAAATTGGGCGAGAAATCTCCGTATGAAATGCGAAAAGGAAATCTTGAGTGGGGAGAAAATAACAGTATTGATGTTGAGGTAATTACATTACCAAATACAAAAATCGCCCAAAAATCTTTCTGAATTGAGAAAAGAAAAAGATATTAAGCGTGGTACATTTATCAATTTAGATACGGGAATCAATGTTATTTTTGGTATGAGTTCCGTTAATGAAATAGCAGCGAAAACAATTCAAGATAACAAAAGAGGTATGTATGTTGATGCTTGTGTTGGTGCTATGTACCATATGAAGAATTTAATTGCTTAAGCCGTTTGCTTTGACAGTCAAATTTCAGAGTTTAATACAATTAACTCAAAAAGTAAATCCCCAAACACTTTGTTTATGCACCGGATGTATGATATAGTCAGATAATGGGTAGCCTCCTCTCGATTACATAAATTTTTTTGAGAAATTTCGGCTAACACATTGACGAGTGTGTATTTGTTGTGTATAATATAACTGTCGGGAGGTCAAGGAGATGAAGACAAAGGATTTAATAAAACTTCTGGAACGAAACGGATGGAAATTTGTACGACACGGTGCAAATCATGATGTGTATGCAAAGGGAAATCAAATCGAATCAGTGGTAAGGCACAGAGAAACAGACGAAAAGCCGGCACAGGCAATAATCAAACGCAGGGGGCTTAAATAAGCCCCGCTGCGTCTGCAAATACTAAACTATACGAGGAGGTTTTATTTATGAAACAGTCATACCCGATTGTTATGAGCAAAGGAACATCGCATATCGTCGTGTACGTCCCTGATTTTGGTATAAATACTCAGGGTGAGGATTATACGGACGCCATAGAAATGGCAAGGGATGCAATCGGCGTGGTAGGCATCGAGCTGGAAGATAGAAAAGAACAGCTCCCTTACCCGACCGCCATGAGTGAGGTGCAGAAAGAAAACGACGATGATATTATTTCGCTCGTCGATGTGGACTTCACCGAGTACCGCCGTCAAAATGATATTAGAGCGGTGCGGAGGAACGTCACCCTCCCGTCGTGGCTGGATGCGGCGGCAGAAAAAAGCGGGGTAAATGTATCAGCCATCCTGCAAAGGGCTTTGAAACAGGAGCTTCATCTTACAGACCGATAACTGACAAAAAATGCTGAGGGGCTGCCGCTTTTCTTACTGCGACAGCCCTTGTATTTTTATTCGTTGTATGCCTGCGGAAAGTCTGATGTGGGCTTAAACGAACTTTACAATTGTCAGATCAAGTGTTTTATGAATTTGAACACGGGCTTTTTGTACCATTTCATGTGATCATATAAATACCTTGAAGATTTTATATATATCTCACGGACGAAATCGGTATCACTGCTGCTGATATTATCTTCGTAGAAATTATCGTATTCAAGAATATTTATCAGATGTTCCGAATCGGCCTTATCAATTACGGGTACGGTGCTGCTGAACATCTCCGCAAAATTCTTTTCCGAACCGTTCATATCAGTGAGCAGACCGCAAAAATGGAGGGCTTTGATAAGCCTGTCAAAGAGCTGCCTGCAATTCATTGTCTTTTGACGGTGTAAAATGAATATGCGTCTTGACAGTATGAAAATTATAGCGGCACAAATGATACATAATGTAACAATTGTGAAGATTTGCCCAAGTGTTAATCCGTCATCGTCATTCACTGCATTGTTTCTTGAATTTACAATTTCATCCTCGTTGAAATGCCAGTCATATTTTTCCATGATACGATACATCTCACTACGATCGTACCCCGGATATTCCGCTATCATTTCGCCTTCCCTTGTCGGTGTTACCTCAACAGGTACCCAGCCGTAATCCTTAAGGAATATTTCTACCCATGCATGAGCGGCATAATCCGTAACCTGTGCTTTGAATTTGTAATCATCAGATGTCCCTCCGGTATTGCCGATAGCCTCAAAAGCCTCTTTGTCAATTACGTAGCCTGTAACATATCTTGCGGGAATACCGTACATTCTGTACATAAGGGCAGCGGCAGTTGCAAAATGTACACAATATCCCTTATGATTTTCAAACAGGAAATACTCTATGGTATCCTTGTTATAGGGAACACTCCCGGGGGTTGCGGAATAATTTGCGTTAGTCTGCAAAGTGTACAAAATGAATGTTGTTATATCATTAAGCTCCGTAAGCTCGGTCGAACTGCACAGTTCCGTGAGTCGGGGCATATTCTCATACGGCACATCGGTATAGTTATCCTGAATTGCGGATATATAATTATCAATAAAATCTTCATATGTTCTGCTTCCGCTCCATTTACTGTCCGCATACAGCTTGGCGGCACTGTCGGTATTTCCGAAAGCGGTACTGTATGTGAAAGAAACAGATTCATCGGATTGCCTTATATCGCTTGTGCTTTTCTCGGAATAATAGGGTATGAGGATATTTATGAATTTATTTTCGTATGGGGAAATACATACCCTGTTGATATTATCTTCCTCCGAAAAATTTGTTGTTACTCCATCACTGTAAATCGCATTAACGGGATCCGAGGTTTCCGTAATCAGTATGGAGGGATAATTGGGAAGCTCATCGGCATCTGCATAAAACTTCTGTATATTACTGTCATCGTTAATCCGATATTCGACACTGCCTTCGTTGTAGCGGATTGTTGCCTGCAAATCGTTGGTGCCGTGAGCGGTAATTGCTGTCTTGTTGTTTTCGGTACCGGTCACATACTGTATTTCCTCATTTATTTCATGTTCTCTGAATAATTCGTTTAAATCATCAAAAAAGCTCTGAATCGTATTCTTTAAAATATTATTAATAAACGGTTCACGGTAATAATATCTGCGGCGGCTGTTTCGGTTGGATCGGAAGTAATAAAAATCATCATCTCCATACGAATCGGGATTATAGGAGGGTGAATAAAGAGTGTAGCTGTCGGCATATATATTCTCTTCCTGTGAGAAATAACCGAAAGCGTTTTCCCAGTTTTCGCCGTTGTAGCTGCTTCCTGTAAATGCCTTGAGATACAGTCGGTCTTCGGGCATCTTTACGACATCAGCCTCAAACATCTGTTCGCCGTTCTGTCTGAGGTTTCCCCTGTTGATTGTACCGTTAAGGATACCGTCTTCATCTTTTTGCGAAAAATAGCTGACGATATCCTGTATAAATCCATCCACATAATAAACATGGGAAAGGATATCGGGTTCGTATATATTTTCCAGAATTAATGCAGGCAAAAAGCAGACAATAAGCAACCCGGCAGCAATGACCGTGCTGATGAACCCGGTTTTGCGGTTTTTATCCGTTATGAGAGTTTTACGGGGGGAGGCGGAGTTCATATTCAGAACTATAAAGCCAAACTGAAAAATTATTATCATAACGGAGGTTAACGGGGTGAAAGTTATTCCTACCATAGGACCGAGTATAAGCAATGCGGAGCATATTATGAACATTATGGAATGATTGCGTGAAACAAATTCGAGTGTAAATATAAGCAATACAGACATATAGGCAAGGACACCGAGGAGGAAAGGGGATATTTCCGATATAAAGTCCGGGGACAGCAGACTCTGTGATGCGGAACCCGGGTTGATGAATACCGGCACTACTGCTATCAGGGTCATCGGCAGGACAATATAGTTAAAATATCTGTTATGGTATATATACACATACCACATAAAGGTACTCAGGACTACAGCTGCTGCTTCGGCGGTAAAAAAATATACATCCGCTATATTCATAACCGTGTTTGCCGCATTCATAATTCCGAGAACTCCTATAAGATAGATTATGAGCAGTACGGGAGAGCTGTCCGGAATTTTTCTTTCCTTTTCGTTTTTAAGTCTTTCGGCTCTTGTGATATTCCTTTTTATTGTCTGAATTTTTATCTTTTTTGTTGTTTTGGTCAGTTTTATACCGATCACCTCCTCAGATCAAACACATTTCCGATAAGTTCTTTTTCTACATTTTCAATGTTAAAGGAATAAATATGTTCTCCGTTAAAATACCATTCGAGATTTGCGTTTATAAGCATTCCGCTTTTTGTGGAATTGCCGACTGCAAAGCCGAATTCATCGGAGGTACATTTCATATCCGATCTGTAAAGCTGCGGGATAACCTCCGATATTTTGTTCCTGTCCGATATCTCGGCATCCCTGATGCCTCCTATACTTTTGTCATACCAATGGAGTTTAACTATTACTTCATTTTTAATAAGGGAGTCAAGAATTGAGAAAACAAGCTCATACAGTGCATCAAGAAGTTCTGTTGTAAGCTCTGCATCCGAGGTATCAAGGAACAGGTCGAATATGTAATCGTTTTCCCTGTTATATTCCTTAATCCACAGTTTTTCGGTTTTTGCACTCAGGTTCCTGTGGATATGCCGCATGAGATCTCCGTCACGATATTCTCTCAAAAGCCGTATTTCACTGTGATCATCTCCCGATTTGTCGGAGGACGAATCCGCAACGGGGTGTGAGGTATATGTTCCGAACGGCGGCATAAGCAGATTAATACTCTTAGGCTGCGGCAGTACGAAAATTTCATATGCTTCGGAGCGGAGTTTTTTTGAATTGGAAAAAAAGCCGAAATAA
Organism: uncultured Clostridia bacterium; assembly: GCA_947589365.1. Taxonomy (GTDB): domain Bacteria; phylum Bacillota; class Clostridia; order Oscillospirales; family Acutalibacteraceae; genus UBA1213. Next base: position 4,800 of record CANQAJ010000036.1, read on the forward strand.
TCAAAAATTCTGAGTCTTTTCAGACGCACATCCATAAGCCCGCAATACGGTGCGGTATAATACATCATTGCTGTGGTTTCTCCGTCATTACAGCCTGCGGCACTTGAATTAAGTTTTTTTTGTGAGCCGCTGCTGTCGGTTCTGTATTTCATTTCAATCTTTACGGAAAAACGGTTCAGGGGAAGCACACTCTTATTTTTGGCTGAAAGCTTTATAGATGTATATGTGTTTTTTAAAGCAAGGCTGTTCTGCTGCGGTATATATACATCAATCTTGTTTCTCATTACTCTTGAAAAGACAAAGGAAAGCAAAAGCACGGCAGCTATGGAAATTACCGCTGCAAGAACAGCGGATTGGGTATTCATACCTGCAAAATACCATATTGCAAATATAATTATCAGTGCAAAAAGCTTTCTCATTTCTTTGCCCCCATATAAGGCAGATCGACAGATCGTATGATATTATTTATTATACTGAGTTTATCCACGCTTCCCAGCTTTGCGGAGGAGTTCAGTATTATCCTGTGCGTAAGCACATAAGGCAGCTGAGCCTGAACGTCACTCGGAACGACGAATTTTCTCCCCCTCAGCCATGCGGCTGCTTTTGACATTTTTACAAGTGCAATAGTTGCACGGGGACTCGCACCTCTTTCTATATACGGGTGTACCCTTGTCGCAGAAACAAGATTAAGCAGATATCTGTATACCTCATCCTTGACATATACATTATGTATATCATTCTGCATTTCCGTAAATATATCGGTTGTCAGCACCGGGGAAACGTTTTGAAGTCTTGAATGTGAATCTGTAGTACGTGCGATTTCAAGTTCGCTTTCAAAATCCGGATATCCCAGTGAAAGGTTTATCATAAATCTGTCTATCTGTGCTTCGGGGAGGAACTGTGTTCCGCTTGTTCCCGACGGGTTTTGCGTAGCTATAACCAGAAAGGGGGACGGAACCTCTCTTGTAACTCCTTCAACCGATACTTTACGCTCCTCCATAACCTCGAGCAGTGCGGATTGAGTTTTCGGTGAGGTACGGTTTATTTCGTCAGCGAGAAGAATATTACAAAAGACACTTCCGGGCTGATAAACAAATTTATCCTTATCTCTTCTGTATACCGAAAATCCGGTCAGGTCCGACGGCATGACGTCAGGTGTAAACTGTACCCTTTTGCACTCCATATCCATTGCTGTTGAAAAAGCAAGTGCAAGCGTCGTTTTTCCTACCCCCGGTATATCCTCTAAGAGAACATGACCGTTTGCGAGGAAAGCTGTCATAATCTCGAAAATCTCATTTTCCTTTCCGAGAATAACCTTGTTGACCTCATTCAGTACGTTATGTGCTTTTTCAATATGTTCAAGCATTTTCCCACGCTCCATTCATTGATTTTTTAATTTACTGTTATATCATTCAGTTCAAATCTGATTGCTTTAGCGAGGTCGTCAAGACTTAGCTCGATTTGTAACCCTATTCTGCCTCCGCTGCAAAATATTGCGGGAATATCCGCGGCGGAGGAATGTATAACTGTACGGAAAAATTTTTTCATTCCTACAGGTGAACAGCCCCCGTGTATATATCCCGTGAGTTCAAACAGTTCCTTGGATTTTAACATATCAACGGATTTTTCCCCGACTGCCGCCGCAGCCTTTTTTAAATCAAGATGTTCGTTTACGGGGACAAGGAAAACATAATGCTTTCCGCTCTTACCCGTTGTTACAAGAGTTTTGAATACATTTTGCGGATTTTCGCCAAGCTCTGCGGCAACATCACAACCGGAGATCGACTCGTTATAGCAGTGCTTTTTATACGGTATTTTCAAACTGTCAAGAATCCGCATTGCATTTGTTTTTGTTTCTTTGCCCATACCTTTTACCTCGATTATATATTTCTTTGGTGACTCTGAAATGACTGTCCGAAATCAATTATATCATTCCATACATTATATTGTCAATTATGCCCGGGTATCTGATGAGAAAAATTATAAAAAAATTTAAATTTGTGTATTGACATTATTTTCATTTGAGCAGAATCAGGTATCCGTCTTGCAAAGGCTTTTGAGAAAGGATTGGCATACACATAAGAATTGAACCTTGCAGTAATCGTTTTTGTGATCATCGAATGTAATTTTTAGCAAAAAGAATAAAAAACAGGACAAAATGTTAAAATGTGGTGCTTTCACACTCCTATTCTGTGTAAAAAAATGTTTCGGATGTCAAAAAATTGGTATTTTTATGTTCAAATTGACTATTTTTTTGCACTTTTCGTAATTTTTTTGTTATAATCTTAACAAAACGGCGTGAATCGTGAATTAGTGATTGACAAATTCGTTGTTTGATATTATAATTATAGCAGATTGGATAAGTTTTTTCGGTAAAGCGTTCGGCTGACGAAATTGATCCTCTCAGGGTGCTTGCGACTCATGCGGAGGGTTAAGATTATATCCAATTCATAATTATAGAAAGGAAGTAATTACCAATGAAAAAAGTACTTAAGGTTCTTTCTGCAGCTATGCTTTCTGCATTGGTTGCAGTTTCCGCAGTAGCTACTGTTTCGGCAGCATCAGGTATCAACGACGCTGAACAGAAGGTTCTTGACAACCTTGGAACAGGTATTGAGCTTGAGAGCGGCGAAACCCTCAATGTTCCGTCAGGAAAAATTACAAAGGCTGAGAACTATTTTGCTCAGAGTGATGTAGATCTTAGTCAGGCACAGGCTAATTCGATCGTTGCTCAGATCGATGCCGCAAAGGAGTACGTCATCGAAACAGGTATCACAAGCTGGTCAGAGCTTGATGATGATATGCGTTCAGAGCTTGCATCCTATGCACAGCAAGCAGCTGATAATGCAGGTCTTAAGGTTACTGTTAATTCTGACGGTGACGTCATCATTCCAACTCCGGGTACACCGGGTAACAGCAACGGCAACGGTGGTGGAGTGAACACCAACGATAATCCGATTAAGACCACAGGTTTTGATGTTCCTTCAGTAGCAGCTGTTGCAGGTGTTGGTATCCTCATGGTATCAGCAGCAGGTATCTACCTTGCAAAAGCTTCAAAGAAAGAGTCTGTAGATGCGTAAGCATCGAACCTCACATCGTTCGATAGGTGGGAAGAATTTTGTAATTCTTCCCATTATCTTTTGTGTACTTATTATCGGCATAAGTACAGCAATCGTTTATCCGTCAACCGCTTCTTTCATTTCTATGGCTAAGTTCTTCTTCTCGGATGGCGAGAAGGATTTTTCTACAGGATACAATAATATATTCGTTCCTGTTGAGGAAGACGAAGACGAGGAAAAAGAACAAACTACCGATGAAAGAAAAGTAATACCGATGTCAACAATGAAATTTCCTTCATATGGTGACCAATTCGGTGAGTTAATTATTGAGGACTGCCAGATAGAAGCCAAGCTGTTCTTCAATGACGGAGCTAACGAGCTTAATAACGGTGTGGGAATGTATACCGGAAGCTCTATTCCCGGTTATGGAAAAACTATACTTGTTGCCGGACATAACAATACCTACTTTAACGGTCTTAAATATGCCAAAAAAGGACAAAGGGTAAAGATACGTACAAGCTATGGTAATTACATTTATGAAATAAATGATATTCAGATAAGGGACCGCAGTGAAGAAAGTGCTTGTAATCTTGACGCTGATTACGAAAATCTGGTAATGTACACCTGCTATCCCTTTGATGAGTTGGGACTGACGCCGCAAAGATGCTTTGTGTATGCAAAGTTTATCTCGGGTCCTGCTCTCGATAACAAGAGTTAAGGGAGGTGCCGTATGTCAGAATCTAATAGGAGATCCAAAGTAAAACCCCTGATTTATGGTTTCCTTTCTTTTATGCTCGGGTTTGTACTTTTTCTGCTTTCTATATGCCTTGTTTTGAAATTTACATTCTTTTCCGAGAATTTCATGCTTGATTCCATGGCGAACACAGGCTACTATGAAATGGTCAAGGATGAGCTGAATGATAAGCTGAAAGATTTGGGTCATGCAAGTGGTCTGCCGGATGAATTTTTCGATGGGTTTATGAAAAAAGTTGATATTATTGATGTTGAAAGAAAGTATGTGTCAGCTTTTTATACCGGTGAGTCAACTTTGGTTGATACCGATAGTTTCAAGCAGCAGATGCTTGATTCTGTTAATGATTATATTGAGGAAAATAATATCGACAAAGAAAAAGCGGACGAAAAAAATATTCTGTATTTTGTGGAAGAAGCATCTTCTGTTTATGTAAAGACGGTAACCGTATCGTTTTTCTCGGTTCTTGCAAATTACATAAATAAGCTGCAGGGACCGCTGACGATGGCATTACTGGGTCTTGCTGCGGCAGCTTTGGTAATTGCCGCAATCATATTCTTTACAAACAGCTATAAGCACCGCAGATACAGGTACCTCACCTACGGTCTCGGTGCAGGCTTTCTCAGTGTGCTTGTTGTGCCGATAGTGGTATTTTCGTCAGGTATTATCCCAAAGGTTAATATAGCAACACGTTCCCTTTATAATCTTTTTGTAGGTTATTTTAATTCAATGTTTATGTATTTCTGGATATTGGCGGCAATACTTCTCTTTTTGACTGTACTTGGCTTTATTGTGTATCGTCAGAAGTATCTGAAGGCTATAAACAGTTGATTTTGTGTAATCAATAAAAGCGGGTTTGCGTGATACGTTTGAATATTCTGCCGGCTGTCGCATCAGGTTTATTAAAATTAATGCGGCAGCCTTTTCTTGTATATACAAGGACGTAATTCAGTGTATCTTGTCTGTGTGAAGATTTTTGTGAGCTTTACCGCCACCGATTTATTCTGTACTTTTTTAGTGAAGTGCTTGTTGACAAATCGGTTTTTTGATATTATAATTATAGTACTCCGGAACTTCAGAGGGAAGTGTATTATGATGCGTAAAAGTGAAATAAAGCAACGACCGGAAGGCAGCAGGATTGGTTTTGTGATTTTTCCCGTTATTTTTTCCTTATTGGCACTTTCAATAAGCACTGCGATATTATATCCTTATGTCAGTGAATTTGCTGAAATGAGCAAGACCTATTTCACCGATAGTGATTCGGATATTTCGGCAGATTGTTATAACATATTTGTACCGGCGGAGGAAAGCAGCGTTGTTGATGATGAACCGGAAGACAAGAATATTCCGGATGTAAAGCCGAGGGAACAGAAAAGTATTCCCTTGTCATCCGTGACATATCCATATTACGGTCAACGTATGGGGGAACTGATTATTGATGACTGTCAGATATATACCTCATTATATTTCGGTGACGGCAACTATCAGTTGAATAATGGTGTGGGAATGTATTCGGGAGGATATATTCCCGGATACGGCAGGACTGTAATGATTGCAGGGCATAACAATACGGCATTCAACAGCTTCAAGTATGCACAAAAGGGTCAGAAGGTGACTATCCGCACATATTACGGAACATACACATATAAAATAACCGATATTCAGGTCAAATTAAGCACGGATTCAAGTGCATATGATTTCAGTCTTAATTATGAAAATCTGATCATGTACACCTGTTATCCGTTTGATGAGCTTAATTTAACGCCATACAGATGTTTTGTATATGCAAAGCTAATATCCGGTCCGATAATAGATAAAAATAATTAAACAAACAAGGGAACTGTGTGTCATTGTTGGTGCATGGTTCCCTTTTTGTTATGTTTTAAATGACAGCATTTACTTTCTGCAAATCGTGTGTCTTGATTTTTGATAGGTATTGTCATATAATTAAGAGGCGGAGTTTTTGACTTTTATTTTAGGAGAGGTTATATTTATGGATAACAAAATTATTGATTTTTTTAATTATGTCAACGGTAAAACCGTTGCTTTCTGCGGAATAGGGGGAAGTAATCTTCCGCTTATCAAACTTTTTAAAAAGTACGGTGCAAATGTACTTGCCTGCGATAAAAGAGAACGTGAAACCCTCGGTGAAAATGCGGATATTGCGGAACAATACGGTGCTGAACTAAGACTCGGGGAGGATTATCTGAAAAACCTCGGTGCCGATATCATATTCCGTACACCGGGTATGAAATTCTATATGCCCGAACTTGTAGAGGCAAGAAAACATGGTGCCGCTGTTACAAGTGAAATGGAGGTTTTCTTTGACCTTTGCCCCTGTAAGATTATTGCCGTTACGGGCAGTGACGGAAAAACTACAACAACAACCGTTATTTCCGAAATGCTTAAGGCTCAGGGCTATAATGTACACCTCGGCGGAAATATAGGCAGACCGCTTCTGCCCGATATAGAAACCATAAAACCCGATGATGTAGCTGTGGTTGAACTGTCGAGTTTTCAGCTCATATCCATGAGAAAAAGTCCCGATATAGCCGTTGTTACAAACCTCGCACCCAATCACCTCGATATCCATAAGGATATGCAGGAATATATCGACTCAAAGAAAAATATAATACTCCACCAAAACGCTTTCGGAAGAGCAGTACTCAACCTTGATAATGACATTGCCCGCTCATTCAAGGACGATGTGAGGGGAAGACTGTATTTCTTCTCACGTAAAAATAAGCCCGAAAACGGAGTATATATGAATCCGGACGGAAAAATAGTTGTCAACGAATACGGTAAAGAAATCGAAATAATGACTTCCTCCGATATAAAAATACCGGGACTCCATAATATAGAAAATTATCTTGCGGCAATAGCCGCAGTGTGGGGCATGGTTGATACGGATACTATTGTAAGGACGGCAAGAACCTTCGGCGGCGTTGAACACCGTGCGGAGCTTGTACGTGAGCTTGACGGAGTGAAGTATTACAATGATGCTATAGGTACAAGCCCGACAAGAACGGTAAAAGGTATGCTGTCACTGTTCGAGCAGAAGATTATCCTTATTGCCGGCGGCTATGACAAAAAAATCCCATACGATGAAATGGGAAAAGCAGTACCCGATACGGTAAAGGTACTTATCCTTTTCGGAGCAACAGCAGATAAAATAGAAGCCGCCGTAAAGGCTGCACCGAATTATTGCGTAAATAATCCCGTGATTATACGTGTAAATAATATGGAAGAGGCTGTAAAAGCGGCAAGAGAAAATGCTGTCAGCGGTGATATAGTAGCGATGTCGCCCGCAAGTGCAAGCTTTGATATGTATAAAAATTTTGCGGAAAAAGGACTGCATTTTAAGAAGATAGTAAATGAAATGAAGTAAACTTATTTTACTGCCATATGTAATAATCAACATAGAGGAGAGTAATAAAGAATGAAAGATATACTCAAAAGACTTTGTACCGAAAAGGGAATATCGGGCAAAGAAAGTGAGATGTTTGAAATTATAAAGGAATTGCTTGACGGAAAAGCAAGCGTAAGAAAAATGTCAAACGGAAATATCATAGCCGAAACGGGTAATAAAAACAGTGATTATCACATAATGCTTGATGCCCATATCGACAGGATAGGACTTACGGCAACATATATTGACGACAGAGGCTTTGTGAAAGCTGAGCCTGTGGGCGGTATGGATCTGCGTGCTTTGCCGGGAAGTGCCGTTATCATAAACGGCAGAGAGGATTTATTGGGTGTGGTGTGTGTAATGCCGCCGCACCTTACGAAAGGTGAAGAAACGCTGAGCCGTGACAATATATGGGTAGATACAGGGTTGCCCGCCGAAAAGGTAAAGGAGCTTGTATCGCTTGGTGACAGCATAATCGTAAAAAGTAATTTCAGGGAAATGCTTAATGATACGGTAAGCGTTTCCGCACTGGATAACCGTGCAGGCTGTGCGGCACTTATCAGATGTGCCGGATTGCTTGCCGGAAAGGAATTGCCGTGCAGGGTATCGTTTGTATTTTCTTCACAGGAGGAAACAAACGAAAGCGGAGCAAAGACAGCGGCATTTGAGCTTGACCCTGATGAGGCTGTAGTTGTTGATGTAGGATTTGCAAAGCAGGAGGGAGTACCGTCGGGCAAAAGCGGTGAGCTTGGCTGCGGTGCAATAATAAGTATAGCACCTGTGCTTTCAAGAAAAATCACCGATAAGCTTGTTGATATATCACATAAGCTTGGTGCGAATTGTGATTTTGAGGTGGACGGAGGAAATACGGGTACCAATGCGGACGGTATAGCAATTTCCCGCGGCGGAGTACCGTGCGGTGTATTATCCGTACCCGAAAAAAATATGCATACACAAACAGAAACAGTATATATGGGAGATATTGAAAAGACAGCCGAAATTTTATCGGTGTATATTTCAGAGGGAGGGATAAGAAATGCTTGAACCGGGACTTCTTGAAAAACTCTGCACAGCCTGCGGAATATCGGGTGACGAGGGAGAGGTCAGGGATATAATTCTTGATGAAATCCGTCCCTTTGCCGATGAAATAAATATTGATTCCTTGGGTAATGTGATAGTCTTTAAACAGGGAAAACAAAGGGCAAAGAAAAAACTTATGCTTTCCGCACATATGGACGAGGTCGGATTTATTGTAACGGACATACAGGATAACGGAATGTTAAAGTTTGAATGTGTCGGAGGAATAAACGAGAGTGCCGCTTTTGCAAAGCAGCTTTTTGTGGGAAAGGATAAAATTCCCGGGGTTGTATGTTCAAAGCCGCTTCATTTGATAGGCTCGGACGAAAAGGGGAAAAATCCTCCCGTAAAATCGCTTGAGATAGATATAGGTGCGAAAAATAGGGAGGAAGCCGAAGAATATGTAAGACTCGGCGACAGCATTGTATTTGACAGTCCGTATGAAAACAAATACGGAAGAATAATCAGCAAGGCAATTGACGACCGTCTCGGTTGTCTTGTGCTTACAGATATGATAAAATCGGAATTGCCGTATGATATGTATTTTGTATTCTGTGTACAGGAAGAGGTAGGACTCAGGGGTTCGACCACTGCGGCATATACTGTTGCTCCCGACAGTGCCATAGTGGTAGAAGCGACAACAGCGGCTGATCTTCCGACTGTCGGGAATGAAAAAAAGGTATGCATTGTGGGAAACGGTGCGGTCGTTTCGTATATGGACAGGTCTGCTATCTATGATAAGGAATACTATGCCCTTGCCATGAATATTGCAAAAGAAAAAAATATTCCCGTACAGACAAAAACAATGATAGCCGGGGGAAATGATGCGGGAGCAATACACCGTTCAAGGAGCGGGGTACGCACAATAGCCGTATCCGTACCGTGCAGATATCTTCATTCCTCAAGCAGCCTTATATCGGAAGATGATGCGAAAGCGGTATATGAGCTTGTGTATGCACTTGCGGAAAAAATAGCAGGAAACGAATGATATATTATATTAACTGTAAGGATATGGAAAAAATCAGCAAGGCTCTGAAGCTTTGCGGTAATTCGGCGGATATTTATTCATGCCGTATATTGTGTCTTATTGAAAGCTATAAGGATTATGATGGTATGATATCACTTTGGATACAGTATGATCAAAATAACTATCCGACTGCGGTTATTATAAAATACGGAAGTGATATTACATTATCATTCGGAGAAAATGCGGATATTGATGAGATAAGGGAATTTATCGCACTTGTCGGTGCGTCAAGTGTTCTGAGCAGAATAAAATTATTTGACAGCAGTGAAAGCGGAATTATAATGAGGTTAGCCGGTAAAAAAACCGACAATCGCCGTAATAACAATCCGGATGTTGATTTTTCCCCCGATTTATCCGCTGTACATAAGCTTTTGACGGTTTGCGGCGGTAAGGGCTTTCAATGTCCCTCGTATGAGGATTTTATTCTTGATACATCACATAAACTTCGTCATGGCTGTGCCGAATGTTGTGCAGTCATGTCCGGTGATGAATTATTATCCTATGCAATGACAGCGGCTATGACCGATAAATCAGCCGTAATCGGAGCGGTATGTACCCGACCGGAATATAGGGGAAACGGTTACGGCTCGGTATGTGTCACTTATCTTATAGACAGACTCGGAAACAAAGAGATTTTTATTATGAGAGAAAGGGAAGAAAACGAAAGCTTTTATAAAAAGCTCGGCTTTGAAAACTGCGGAGAATTTTATATATACAGACCGTCGGATTTATGAGGAGAAAAGGAAAATGGAGAAAAATTTTTTTGATATATCGCCCGAAATAAGGGAGCTTGGAGAAAAAGCTATGAAAAAGGTACTCCCTTATTTTGAGGAAATTGATGAAATTACGGAATATAATCAACTGAAAATGCTCAGGGCTTTCCGGAATGCAAGGGTAAGTGAAAGCTGTTTTGCGGCATCAACAGGCTATGGCTACGGCGATAGGGGACGTGAGGCACTCGACAGTATTTTTGCCGAGGTACTCGATACGGAGGATGCCCTTGTGCGTCATAATTTTGCAAGCGGAACGCATACGCTGACGGTTGCACTTTTCGGGGTACTCCGACCGGGGGATACAATGATATCCGTGACAGGGGTACCGTATGATACTTTGCAGGGCGTTATAGGTCTGGGAGAAAACAGCAATGGTTCGTTAAAGGAATTTGGTATAAATTATGAGCAGGTGGATTTGCTTCCGGACGGAGGTATTGATTACGAGGGGATAAAATGTGCCGTAAAACCCGATACAAAAATGGTATATATACAACGTTCAAGGGGATATTCACTGCGACCGACATTGCTTTTTGATGATATAAGGAAGATATCGGAGCTTGCAAAAAGTATAGCACCGGACTGTATTGTAATGCTTGACAATTGTTACGGTGAATTTGTAGAAAAAGACGCTCCGGGAAGTGTTGTTGACCTCATGGCAGGCTCACTTATAAAGAACCCGGGAGGAGGAATTGCACCCACGGGCGGATATATAGCCGGAAAACGTGAGCTTGTGGAGGCTTGCTCATATCGACTTACAACTCCGGGGACAGGAAAGGAAATAGGCTGTACTCTCGGGCACAGCAGAGAGCTTTTTATGGGAGCGTTCAATGCACCGCACGTTACCGGAGAAGCGGTAAAAACCGCTGTTTTTGCGGCGGCTCTTTTTGAACTTCTGGGGTATGATGTAACTCCGAAGTATGACGAAGCAAGAGGGGATATCATACAGGCAATACTTCTCGGAAACGAGGAAAGACTTATAAGCTTTTGTCAGGGAATACAGGCGGCTTCACCGATAGATTCCTTTGTGACCCCCGAACCGTGGGATATGCCGGGTTATGACAGCAAGGTGATAATGGCGGCGGGAGCATTTACACTCGGTGCTTCTATTGAACTATCGGCAGATGCTCCGCTGCGTGAGCCTTATGCTGTATGGATGCAGGGTGGACTTAATTTCCACAGCGGCAAAACAGCGGTATTGCTTGCTGCCGAAAAAATGAAAAACAGCAGTGGGGATTGAGTGTATGAACAGCAGTAAAAACAAATCCGCAGCGGATTACAAGGCTGAAATGACAAAACGCATAAACCTTTCGGCTTTTGCAGGGGTGTTTATCCTTTTTGTTAATTTTATTACAGGGGTTATTCTGACAAAATACTTTTCCGAAATTTCATATACGGTATATATGGTTTTCCTCTTTCTGAATACCTGCATATCAATGCTGCCGTTTTTGATATTGTATCATGTGAAATGTGAAAAAATAGGTAAGCTTATAACGATGCCAAAGGAAAAGCGGTGCGGCTTTCCGAAACGGATCATGGCTGTAATGCTGGGATTCGGCTTATGCACAACTGTAAATTTTCTTACATCGCTCATATCGACATATATATTCAATGTTGAAACAGGTACGGCGATAAACAAATATATTACCGATATACCGAGTTTGTGTATGGCTGTTCCGGTTGTGGGCATTGCCCCTGCCGTATGTGAGGAGCTTCTTTTTCGCGGCTGTATTATAGGTTCACTTAAAAAATATAATGTGCTTATGTCCGTTGTTATCTCATCGGTTATTTTTGCCCTGATACATTCGGGCATAAGCGGAATGATATTCGCTTTCCTGTCGGGTATGATACTCGGATTTGTAAGAATATATACGGGATATTTTTCGGCGGCTGTTGCAGTTCATTTTATGAATAATGCACTCGCACTTTCAACAGCCGCAGCAGGCAGCCTGATAAGTGAAGATGCAGGCAGTATGGTATTTTATACAGCGGGAATTATCGGGATTGTATTGACATTAGTATGTATTATTCTTATACTGTTGAGAAAAATAAGGCTTGATTGTATTTTTTCAGAAAATACACTGCATTCGGCTCAGCCGGTAGAAAATGTAGTAAGCAGCTCATCTATGCTTTTGGTTTTTGTTTTATGTGCCATACTTACGGATATGTGAGGGAGGAACAATGACGGCTGATGAAAAATTTATGCAGCTTGCCGTTGAGCAGGCAAAAAAGGCATATCAGATAGACGAAGTACCTATCGGTGCCGTTGTTATAAAGGACGGCGAGGTCGTCGGAGCGGGATATAACAGGCGTGAAACGGGTAAAAATGCATTATATCATGCCGAGCTTATGGCAATAGATGAGGCTTGCAGGAAACTCGGAGGCTGGCGGCTGTGGCAGTGTGAATTATATGTGACAATGGAGCCGTGCCCGATGTGTGCCGGTGCGATAATAAATTCAAGGCTCAGACGTATTGTTTATGGCTGTGATGACTATAAGGCGGGTTCGGTAAAATCTGTTGTCAATCTGTTTGAACTTCCGTATAATCATAAGCCTGAATATATCGGGGGGGTTCTTGCGGATGAATGTTCGGCTATGCTTTCGGATTTTTTCAGGGAACTCAGAAATCGAAAGAAAATTGACAAGTAAGCTTATAGGGGAAGATATTTATGAAAAGATTATTTGTATTATTGCTTGCGGCGGCTGCATTAATATCGGCTGCTGCCTGTCGGAACAATAACAATAACAACGAGGTTGAAAGTGCGGTCAGTGCTGTGGAGGATTCCGTTCCGGAAAGCAGTGCGGATGAGGAAACACGGGATATTTCCGATGAGATATCTGTGGAGGAACCGGAGCAGACTCAGCCCGAATCGTCAGCCGAGACAAGCATGATAAGCTCAAAAGAGGTTGAAAAAACTCTTAAGGTGTATGACAGCTTCTCAAAAAAATATCATGGAACAAATTTATGGGACAGTATACAATGCTATGGAAGGTTTAAAAAAAATTCGGGTGACGGATATTATAAAAAGGGTGATCTTGTAAGGATAATCGGAAAATATGAGGACAAATCCACTGTTATAATATATACCGATTCCGGCGGAGTGAATTTTGAAAAGGCGAATATTATAGAATTTCTACCCAAGGATTATACCGTCAAGGAAAGTGACAGACTTATAGATACACCTGCTCTTCCGGCTTCTAAGGTACTTGAGGATACCTATGTCGATGTTTACAGGGAGAATTATGGTCTTCCGTGTTTTTCCCCCAAGGAAAAATATGCCGATGATTACGGAAATTCACTTGATGTGGTATATGATAAAAAAATGATAGTAAGATACGGAAAGATTCTCAGGAATTTGACCGTATATTCTGATGACAGAAAGATCGTAAAAAAGACGACCGTACCCGAGGGTTCATATGTGGGTATAATGTCATACAGCTATGGCGTAGGTTTCGGTATGTTCGGCGTATACAATGACGGAGAGTCATATACCATCCCCGAATACATAAATGACAATCCCGAAAACTTATACATAGAGGTTATGCCGGAGGATTTTAAGCCCCCGAAAAACAGCAAAGTCTACGGACTTGACGAAAAAACAAAGCTCCGTTCCCATGCGACCGTTGAACAGGCGGAAAAATCCTCCGATACGGTAATTAAAACCGTAACACCGATCAGCACTGTCTATGTATGCTTTGATGACAATGAAAGGGTAATGTATAATATGATAAAGGGAGATAAGCTTTCGGTTATTTCCGAGGAGAATGATGTGTATACCTGTACTTATGAGGATGTATGTTTCATGATATCCAAAAATACGGTAAAGGATTATACGGATGAAAAGAGTCAGACTTCAAAAGAGAATTGATTCGATTATAAAAAATTCGTAAAATTTTTATAACTTT
>CANQAJ010000037.1 GCA_947589365.1 uncultured Clostridia bacterium
TATATATTTATCGTAGCGGGTTATCGGACAGGCTTATCGCTTCTGATTCGATGACCCCATATTTTATTGATTTTATTTAATTGATAAAAAATTTTTTTACCTTACAAGTATTTTGCATTATGAATTGACACAACTTGCAAATTGATATATAATATAGATATTTAATCAGGAAATGGGGTTTGGATTATGTATAAGCTTTTGGAACTTTTGAGTGAAAATGCGGACTTTACACCTGCTCAGCTTGCCGCTATGCTCGGGGAAAGCGAACAGGCGGTCAGGGAGCAGATCGAAGAATATAAGAAAAACGGTATTATAAAAGGTACTAAAACACTTATAGACTGGGAAAAGCTCCCCGATTCGGGTGTCAGAGCCATAATAGAGCTTAAGGTAACACCCAAAGCTGAAACAGGATTTGATGATATAGCAAAGATAGTTATGTCCTACGATAATGTTGAGAACGTATATCTTGCGGCTTCCTCAAGGTATGACCTGATAGCAATGGTGAGGGGAAATACTATTCAGGAGATAGCAGAGTTTGTTTCAAAAAGGCTTTCAACTCTTGATGCGGTAATAGGTACGGCTACGAATTTCGTGCTGAATACCTACAAGCAGGGCGGCGTGGTTTTCCACGATGAAAGCGAAGATGACGAGCAAAGGAGCATGATAGTATAATGGATTATACAACCTTGCTGAATAAGAAAATACAGGGATTGAAGCCCTCGGGAATAAGAAGATTTTTTGATATAGCAAATGAAATGGATCATGTTATTTCGCTTAGTATCGGTGAGCCTGATTTTACAACGCCATGGCACGTTCGTCAGGAGGGCATAGAATCACTGAGGAGGGGAAGAACGTGGTATTCTCCGAACAAGGGATTTGCCGAACTGAGAGATCAGATAAGCAAATATTTTTCCCGACGATTTGATGTCGAATATGACCCGAATGAGGAAATACTTGTGACGGTCGGGGGTTCGGAGGCAATAGATCTGTGTATCCGTGCACTGATTGACGATGGTGACGAGGTGCTTATACCGCAGCCGTCCTTTGTATGCTATGAGCCTATGACATTAATGGCGGGCGGTGTGCCGGTTATAATAAAGACGAGAGCGGAAAACGAATTTCGTCTTACCGCAAGGGAATTGGAGGAGGCTATAACACCGAGGACAAAGCTTCTTATACTTCCTTTTCCGAATAACCCCACAGGTGCCGTTATGAGAAGGGAGCATCTTGAAGAAATAGCAAAGGTAATAGAGAAGCATAATATAATAGTCCTTTCCGATGAAATATACGGAGAGCTTACATACGGCAAGGAAAGGCATATATCATTTGCCTCAATAAAGGGTATGAGAGATCGGACAATCGTTGTAAACGGTTTTTCAAAGTCCTATGCTATGACCGGCTGGAGGCTCGGTTATGCCCTCGGTCCGGAACCCGTTATATCCCAGATGACAAAGCTTCATCAGTATGCCATAATGAGTGCACCGACAACTGCACAATATGCGGCGATAGAGGCACTCAAGCACGGTGACAGTGATATAGAGCATATGCGTGAGGAATATGATATAAGGAGAAGATTTATAGTAGACGGTTTCTGTAAAATGGGGCTTAAATGCTTTGAACCCGAGGGTGCATTTTATGTATTCCCGAGTATTAAAATTTCGGGACTGACATCGGAGCATTTCTGCGAGAACCTTATACATTCACAGCACGTTGCAATCGTTCCCGGAACTGCATTCGGTGAATGCGGAGAAGGATTTGCAAGAGTTTCCTATTCATATTCGCTTAACCATATCAAGGTTGCTCTTGAAAGGATAGAAAGATTTTTGTATTCGCTCAACGAATCAGATGTAAGAGTCTGAAAATATCAGATTTTCAATGTATTAATGAAAGGTTGTACATATATGCGTATGACAGTTGCTTCCCCCGCAAAGCTTAATCTCTTTCTTGACATAACAGGAAAAAGAAATGACGGATATCATCTGATAAATACCGTAATGCAGACGGTATCGCTTTATGATGATATAACGGTTTCGCTTGACGAGAGCGGAAGTGAAATAAGTGTAAGCTGCACGGATGAGAATATACCCTGCACAAATGAGAATACCGCCTATATAGCGGCGGAAAAATTTTTTGAATATACAGGTATCCCCAAAATGGAAGTAGCAATAAAAATAAAAAAGCGTATTCCGTACGGTGCCGGAATGGCGGGAGGAAGTACGGATGCCGCCGCAGTGATTTTTGCACTGAATAAAATGCTTGAGGCAGGTTTGGGTATGGATGAAATGGCGGAAATAGGGGAAATGGTCGGTGCCGATGTGCCGTTCTGCATTTACGGAGGAACAATGAATGCAACAGGCATAGGAACGATATTGAGTCCGCTTCCCGATATGCCTGATTGTACAATAGTTGCGGTAAAGCCTGATTTTGGGATATCCACAAGGGAGGCATATGAAAAATCGGACTTGATAGGCTATGACAGTATAAAAAGTCCCGAAGCGGTTATAGATGCCGTATGCAGCGGAAATGTCAGGGAGATAGCCGGAAATATGTACAATAAGTTTGAAGAGGTTTCGGATATAGCGGAAATTAAGGATATAAAAAATATTATGAAGGAATGCGGTGCCTGCGGAGCCGTAATGACAGGCAGCGGTTCGGTGGTTTTCGGAATATTTGATGACGAGAATAAAGCCGAGGACACTCGTCAGGAGCTGCGTGACAAATATGACAATATTTATATCCTCAGACCTGTTCCGAACGGACCGAAGCAAATAAGCCCGGGTATTTTCACATCAATATTTGATTGATAAACAGCGTAAGCTGTAGGTGCATTATTAAAGGAGATATTGTATTATGTGTTGGTGCATACAATACAATATCTCCCTATTATTTATTTCGGCTTTCCGCAGGTCAATCTTCTATAACCTGAGCTTCGCCCCTGTTCTTTTTGGGAACAGGAATGTATTCAAGTGTAAGCATACAGGGATCCTTGCCCTGTGACAGCACATATCGAAGACCGTTCAAAGCATATTTTATGCATATTCCGAGTACCGCACCGATAATGTAAATAATGACATCGTCAAGGTATGCTGTTCCCGTATTGAAAAGGAACTGAAAGCCTTCTATCGCAATACCAAGCACAAATCCGAGGATTATACCATGGAAAATTCGGAAACGGGGAATAAGCACAGACAAATAAAACGTCAGCGGTGCGAAAATTGTACCGTTCCATATCAGCCGGAAAATTGTTCCGTTTTCCGAACCGTTAAGACATTCTCTTATATACGCAAACGGTTCAAATGAAATCGTTCTTACTCCCTGCATATCCGGTGCTTTCGGAATAATCATCCTCAGTATCAGAACCATACCGTAAATTACAAGCAGGGAACCCATACTGAGTGATATGAAGCGTATGAAGCTCCGCCTTGAATCATTAGTATCTGAAGATTCACTTGTCAGCAGCCTTATCATAACACCAAACAGAAACGGTACGGTCCATAAAACAAACATAGAGATAATATTATATTCGGTAAGCCCGGGCCAGTATTCATTTCCTCTTGATATGACACCGCTTATAACGGAAATGATCAGATTTATAAGACACAGCGAGGACAATGTCACAAGAGCAGTTCCCAATGCCTCATATCGTTTTGTTATAAAGAACAGTACCGATGTTATCACAAATGAAACAAGAAAGATGAAGCCTATGCATATTCCTTCGGATTCAAACTGATTTTTAGCATCATTCGGCAAAAGATACAGCATAAGTCCGGCTGCAAGAGAAACAAGAAATTCGCTTATCGTAAGCTTCTGACTCGGTAGAAGGGTCATTTGTTATTCCTCCTGAAATTAAGATAATCCTCCAGTATAATGACGGCGGCTACACTGTCAACAACAGCCTTTCGTTTTTTTCCTCTTGTATCTGTCATGTTAAGGTATTTGTGTGCTGTGACGGTTGTACATCTCTCGTCCCATAATTTTACCTCAATTCCGGTTTTATTTTCAAGCATTTCGGAAAAAATACGTACATTTTCCGCACTGTCACCCTCGCTGCCGTCCATGTTAAGAGGAAGACCTACGACAATAAGCTCCGCATGATGCTCGACTGCCGAAGCGGCGACCTTATCCGAAAGTTTCTCCATATTATATTCCGTTATCACACCGACAGGTGTGGCAATTATTTCGTTTTTATCACATACGGCCAAGCCTGTTCTTGCCTTGCCGTAATCAACTGAAAATATTATCATTTTTTTCTCCGTAATTTTTATTATGTAAGATGTCCGGAATAATTTTCAAGCAAAAACTCCGTTTTCATGTTTTCATCTGTTTTAACAATATTTACCGACATATTTGTGCCGATAGGGTAGTTACCGACGTCATCTACAGATTTTCCGTGCAGATAACATACCATGTTCTTTATTGCACAGGCATGAGAAACAATACATACAGTTTTCCCGATATTGTCTCTGATTATGTCATTGAGTGCGGCACTGACACGATTATATACATCTGTCATTGATTCTCCGTCAGGTGCCTGAAATTCCGACGGTACATTACGCCAGTTATAAAACTGTTCGGGATACAGCCTTTCAATATCTGTTAAATACACACCCTCCCATTTTCCGGCATCAATTTCACAAAGACGCTCATCAATTATAACGGGCAGATTATGGTATTTGTTGATTCCATCCGCACTCAATCGGGCACGTTTTTTAGTGCTTGTATATATAACATCTATTTTTTCATCTTTCAGAAATTCAGAGGTCGCAGCTATCTGCTTTTGACCGAGCGGTGTAATATCGCTGTCGATTTTCCCCTGAAAAAACCTTTCAAGATTTCCCGCTGCCTGACAATGACGGACAATAATAAGCTTAGTCAAAATTCTTTCCTCCCATACTCCGGCTGTATCAGTCAGTGATTACCGAAGCGGTAAGCTCCGTTACGGATTTCATATCATGCGTATCAAGCCAGCCGTGTAGACCCTCGGAAATCTTTACGGGTGCATACGGATCCGTAAAAAGAATTGTGCCTATTTGTATGGCGTCTGCACCTGCCATCATCATTTCAACGGCATCCTGCCATGTGCTTATTCCTCCAAGACCGATCACGGGTATTTTGACAGCCTTTTTAACCTGATATACCATTCTTACGGCAACGGGGAATACCGCCGGCCCCGACATTCCTCCGGTTATATTCCTTATTATCGGTCTGCGTGTGTTTATATCAATTCTCATTCCCGTAAGGGTGTTGATAAGTGAAACCGCATCCGCACCTGCCGATTCCGCCGCCTTCGCTACTGCGGCAATATCCGCAACATTGGGTGAAAGTTTGATAATAAGCGGTTTTTTGCAATATCTGCGGACTGCCGAGGTTATTTTTTCAACGGATTCGGGAGATGTTCCGAACTGTGCACCGCCCGCCTTGACATTAGGACACGAAATATTAAGCTCAATCATATCAACATCCGTATCGGAAAGCAGCTCCGTTATTTCACAATAGTCACTTTCCGTACTGCCCGCCGCATTGGCAATGACAACGGTATTCTGTTTTTTAAGCCACGGAAGCTCGACGTTTATGAAATGCTCGGCACCGGGATTCTGCAAACCGACTGCGTTTAGCATTCCCATAGGCGTTTCTGCAATCCTCGGAGGCGGATTCCCGGGACGCTCCTTAAGGGTAGTACCCTTGCATGATATTCCGCCGAAAACCGAAAGGGGATAAAGCTCACCGTATTCATGCCCGAAGCCTATTGTTCCGGATGCGGCAATAATGGGATTGCTAAATTCAACACCTGCTATATTTACACTTAAATCTGCCATTACCAAGCCACCTCCTCTGCATTGAATACAGGTCCGTCCTTGCATACGTGTTTATACGTAACCGTTCCGTCCGCTCGTTTTATGCCCACGGCACAGCCGAGACAGGCACCGACACCGCAGGCCATTCTTTGCTCAAGTGAAACAAAGCACGGCTTGTTATGCTTTTTTGCAATTTTGTATATATTTTTAAGCATGGGTGTAGGACCACAGGTACATATCATATCTATATCATTAATTATTTCTTCAAGTGGAGATGTGACAAAGCCGTGTATTCCGTATGTTCCGTTATCGGTTGTTTCTATCAGCCTACAGCCGATTTTGTTGAAATCCTCGGTAAGTATAACCGCACTCTTATCACGGAAGCCGTTGATAACAACGGAGTTTTCTCCCGCCCGCTTTGCACTGTACAGCATGGGCGGTACGCCGATACCGCCGCCGATAAAAGCAATTTTCTTATCCTGCGGTATATCAAAACCCTTTCCGAGAGGAGCGATAATATTGATTTTATCTCCGATCTCACATTCGGAAAGAATCCTCGTTCCGTCACCGCGTATTTCAAAAACGATACGTATGATATCATCCTCGATATCACATACCGAAATCGGTCTGCGAAGAGTTTTACCCGGAATAAGAATATGGGCAAACTGTCCCGGTTTTGTAATTTCTGCCAGCTGTGCATTTTTAAGGCGGAAATCGTAGATTGTAGGTGTAAGTCGGTATTTGCCGACAAGTATACAATCCTGAGCATCAAATTTCATATTATTATCATTCCTTACTTAATCATATTTCCGAAACGTATATGGACTCAAAGCCGGAGGAATACGTGTCAGTATCCCAGAACTCCGTCAAGAGATTCGTCATTTGTGATCCAATCGTTTACATCTACAACCGTGTATTTTTCTTTGGTGTTTCTTATTATAACCTGAGAAATTCCGGCATTTATTATCATACGCTTACACATGGAGCAGGCGGAGGCATTTTCAACATATTCTCCGGTTCGGGCATCCTTTCCGACAAGATACAATACCGAACCTATCATATCTTCACGTCGGGCATGGATAATGGCATTCTGCTCCGCGTGTACCGAGCGGCAAAGCTCATAACGCTCACCGCGGGGTATCTTCAATGTTTCACGGACACATACCCCAAGGTCCGTACAATTCTTTCTTCCTCTCGGTGCACCTACATAGCCTGTAGATATTATCTGATCATTTTTAACGATAATAGCTCCGAAATTACGTCGGATACAAGTGCCTCTTTCAAGAACTGTTTCCGCAATGTCGAGATAATAACTGATTTTGTCTGTACGCATAATACCACCCTCCCGCAAATATTCCTGCAAAAACAATTATATAATAAAAACATCGGTAAATGCAATAGTAAAAAAGCTTTTGAAGGATGAAAAAATAACATCTATTCATATAAAAAAACATCACACAAATTCCAATACTTTTTAAAAAATCGTTGACACAAAAAAACGTATGTATTATAATGTTATTATGATATTATTAAATAAATACTAACAGGTGATCGGTATGGAAGAACTGAGAGATAATAACGGACTGACGGAAAAGGAATTTCTTGACACATACCGTCCGGGATATTATGAAAGACCAAGCGTAGCTGTGGATACGGTTTTATTCACGGTTACCCGGACAAAAGAGGATAATTACAGAAAGCTTCCCGGAAAGGAACTGAAAATACTTCTTATAAAAAGGTCAGGTCATCCGTATTCGGGGTTATGGGCATTGCCCGGGGACTTTGTCAATCCGGACGAAACAGCAGAGGATGCCGCCATGCGTGAGTTGGATGAGGAAACCGGGGTTGATGACATTTACCTTGAACAACTTTATACATTCAGTGAACCCGAGCGTGTCCGCGGGATGTGGGTTATCAGTTGTTCATATCTTGCACTTGCAGACAGCGACAGAGTTTATGTGGAGGCAGGAGATGATGTGGGACGGGTGGAATGGTTCACCGTTAAGGCGTATACCGATGAAGAAATCTTAAAAGAATTTAAAAGCGGGTTTGAGAAAGTGACAGAGTATAAGATTGAACTGTCCTGCAAAAATATATTTCTTTCGGGAAAGGTAAGGCATACGATGCTGAAAAATCCAAGGGGTGTGCAGAATACATATGAAATTACGGAGAATAACGGCATAGCCTTTGATCATGTAAAAATAATTCTTTATGCTCTTGAAAGACTGAGAGGAAAGGTGAAATATACTGATATCGCACTTAATCTGATGCCCGAGTATTTTACGCTGACCGATTTGCAGAGGGTTTATGAGATAATACTCGGCAAGGAACAAATCAAAGCGGCATTCAGAAGAAAATACTCAATACTGGCGGAGCCGACAGATAAAATGACGTCTGATGCAGGACACAGACCGTCAAGACTTTACCGCAGAAAATGGCTTACATACTGATTTACCGATGTAAATATAAAAGTGGGGAACGGATATGAAAATACTTGTTGTTGAAGATGAAAAAGGTCTTGCCGAGGCACTGGGCGAAATTCTCAGAATAGAGGGCTATTCCGTTGAGCTTGCCTTTGACGGAAAAATCGGGCTTGAAAAAGCATTGACAGGAAAATTTGACTGTATGATACTTGATATAATGCTGCCTTTCATGAACGGACTCGATGTTCTCAGCTGTATACGGGTGAAAGGAATGGATATGCCGGTGCTGCTGCTTACAGCAAAATCCGAGGTTGAGGATAAGATTAACGGGCTTGACTGTGGGGCGGACGATTATCTGACAAAGCCGTTTGAAACAGGTGAGCTTCTTGCAAGGATAAGGGCGATAGCAAGGCGTCTGAATCAGGTGCCGGATATAAATCCGAAATTCGGTGATATAACCCTTGATCTTAAGAAATTTGAGCTTATATGCGGCAATAATACCGTAGTTCTCGGGAGAAAAGAGTTCCGTATGATGGAGATTCTTATATCCAATACAGGAAATATAGTCACAAAGGAAAACTTCGTAAATGAAATATGGGAAAGCTCTGATGACGGTGCTTATAACAATGTTGAGGTATATATATCATTCCTGAGAAAAAAATTGAACCTCATACATTCAAAAGTACAGATAAAAACACGCAGAGGAATCGGCTATTGCCTTGAGGTATAATAATCATGATAAAGAAGCTTCAGCAAAAGATTGTTATAATAATTACGGTTCTTCTTACAGTTTCATTGATAGTTATTATGCTTGCCGTCAATGTAATGTCGCAGGTCAATAACAACAATAAAATACAACGCTCACTTGAAAGACTTGCAGATGAAAACGGCGTAAGCATTATGACAGGCTTTGACCCGTATCATTCCTCGGACGACATATATTCCGAAAGCTTTGCGGTTAAAATTGCAACAAACGGCAGCGTTGAGATAACTGTAAATCAAAGTCAGAATGTTGACAAAAAGCTGCTTATAGATTATGCAAATCAGGCATTTATGTCTGATAATGACAACGGGTACATAGGAAATTATGCATACCTCATCAAGGAAAAGGCTTATGGTGTTATCGTTGTTTTTATTGATGTCAGCACAATTATGCAGCAGAACAGAAATCTTGCGGTAAACACGCTGATAATAGGCGGGATTGCTATAGTTCTGTTTTTTGCATTGGCGGTTTGTCTTTCTTTCTGGTTGGTACGGCCTGTAAAGGTAACTTTCGATAAGCAAAAGCTGTTTATATCGAATGCAAGCCATGAGCTTAAAACACCCATAGCCGTGATAAAAGCAAATGCTGATGTACTTGAAGCTGAAATAGGCGATAACAAATGGCTTTCGTATATAAAAAATGATTCCGCAAGACTAAATGAGCTTGTGAATGAACTGCTTTCACTTGCAAGACTTGAGGATAAAAGCGGACACAGATTTGTATTTGAGGATTTTAACCTTTCGGAGCTTATTTTACAGACAGCCTTGCCCTTTGAAAGCAGAATGTTTGAATTGGGGAAAAAGTACGAAACCGATATTCAGCCGGGTATTATGTACAGAGGAGATATGAGCTCGATAAAGCATATTCTTACGATACTTATAGATAATGCGATAAAATACTCCGATGAAAACGGTGAAATAAAAGTCAGGCTCTATACTCGCTCAAATAAGAAAATTATTGAGGTTTTTAATACGGGAAAGGGTATTCCGAAGGATAAGCTTGATAAGATATTTGAGCGGTTTTATCGTATTGACGAGGTAAGGAACAGTGAAAGCGGCGGCTACGGATTGGGATTGTCTATTGCAAGCGAGATAGTAAAAAGGCACAAAGGAACTATTTCCGTACAGAGTGAATACGGAAAATGGGCAAGATTTACCGTTTCGTTATGATTAATGTTTGACATATGGCTATGAAAGTTTTATTATTATAGTAGGGATGCCGAGCGGTAAATTCGGTTAATCGGAAAAGGAGGAGTTTTTATGAGATGTCCGTATTGCGGCTGTGAAGACAGTAAGGTTGTTGATTCCCGACCGACCGATGACGGTGAAAGGATAAGGCGACGGCGTGAATGTTTCAACTGTATGAAACGTTTTACTACGTATGAGATCGTGGAATCAACGCCTATGATGGTAATAAAGAGGGATAATTCAAGAGAACCGTTCAACAGAGAAAAACTTACAAACGGTATTCTCAGAGCCTGTGAGAAAAGACCTGTATCTGTCAGCGATATAGAGGCAGTTATTGATAAGGTTGAAGTTAAAGTATACAGCAATATGGAAAGGGAAATATCATCAGCTATGGTGGGAGAATATGCAATGGAATGTCTTAAGAATCTGGATGAAGTTGCATATGTGCGTTTTGCATCCGTGTATAAACAGTTTAAGGATATACATTCATTCATGGAGGAGCTTCAGAAGCTTCTTGATGAAAAATGATTAATTTGCGTAAGGATAAATATGATAAAGGTGACGGTGAAATATTATGATTATTGATACTCATGTGCATATAGGAAAAATGCTTGAATTTGATATGAAAAAAGAGGAAGTTCTCTATTCAATGGAAAGATACGGTATTGACTACAGTATTGTTTCCGACTGCCGTGCGTCTGAATTTGACGGCGATCTGAATCCGATACCGCCTGAAGAGCAGTTTTCGCAGATTGAATGTGCAAAAGGAGCAGTGGATTTTGCAAAGGAATATCCCGACAGGATAGGTGCCGCCTTATGGCTTAAGCCTTTCGGGGAATGTGCGGATAAGGAGCTGTATGATTTTATAGAGGAAAACAGGAAATATATAAAGGCTCTCAAATTTCACCCTTTTAGTTCAAATTTCCCGTTTGACGATAAAAAAATGGATGGATATATGGAGCTTGCCGAACATTTTTCCCTGCCTGTAGTATCACATACGGGAGGCTCTGACGCCGCATCATGTAAGCGTGTATATAATATGGCAAAGCGGCATCCCGATATAAATTTTGTTATGGTACATATGGGACTCGGGACGGATAACAGCGAAGCTATTGAGCTTATCTCAAGACTGCCTAATCTTTACGGGGATACGGCATGGGTTCCGGTCGAAAACACGATAAAATTTATTAACGAGGTAAATGACGACAGGATAATTTTCGGAAGCGATAATCCCATAGACGGAAAGGATACCTATGTACAAAACAGAACGGGTCAGCCCTCAATGTATATTCCGTATTTTAATGAGCTTAAATCTCTTATCTCCGAGGAATCCTATCAGAAGCTTATGTACCTTAATGCGAAAAAGCTTTTTAATCTGTGAAATATATAAAAGTGGTTAAAAAACAGTTGCCAAAATCAAATGTTATGATAAAATAGTAGTGGGATATTTTTATTTGTTTTCGGGGGATTGAAAATGTGGGAAACATTAAACTCGCTTTATAATTCGATAGTTGCCGTTTTAATGGTATTTAAAGCGACCGATGTTCTCGATATACTTATAGTGTCGTTTATTATATACAGCCTGATAAAGATTATGCGTGAAACAAGGGCTGAGCAGCTTGTCAAGGGTATAGTTATCCTTTTGGTTGCCTTTGCACTTTCAAGCATTTTTAATCTGAAAATGCTTAATTCCTTGTTTACATCATTCTTTCAGTTCTCGGTACTGGCGGTTCTTATTGTATTTCAACCGGAGCTGCGAAGTGCACTTGAACACATAGGAAGAAGTAAGATAGGCAAATACTGGAACGGTATTTCCTCGTCCAATACGGAGGAGGGATACCTAAAGCAGGTACGTAAGTGTATAAACTGTGTTGTTGAGGTTGCAAATAATTTCCAGAAATCCAAGACGGGTGCACTTATCGTATTTGAAAGACAGACAAAGCTGGGAGAAATAATTGATACAGGTACAATTATTGATGCGGAACCGTCGGTTCAGATGATAGGAAATATATTTTTCAACAAAGCACCGCTGCATGACGGTGCAATGATAATACGTGACGGCAAGGTTCATGCTGCCGGCTGTATTCTGCCTCTTACAAAAAATAATGATATAAGTGCCGATCTCGGCACAAGACACCGTGCGGCACTCGGAATAAGCGAAAACAGTGATGCGATTGTGGTTGTTGTTTCGGAGGAAACAGGAACGATATCAGTTGCAAAGAACGGTATTTTTACAAGAAATTATACGCGTGAAACGCTTAGTACGGCTCTTGAGGCCGAGCTTATACCGGCGGAAACGGAAAAATCGGACAGAATACCGATCTTTAACGGCATAATGAAGGGGAGAAAAAATGATAGGGAAAAAAAGTAAATTCAAATTCGGCAGGCTCCTCTATAATGACAGGTTTGTTATGCTGTTTTCCGTTATACTTGCGTTCGGCATATGGATTAATGTTTCCCTGACTTCTCAGGAAACACGTTCACTCACAGTGACGGATATTCCCATAACTATGCCCGAACTCGGTAATGATCTTAGATTTTTCGGAATTGAGGGTCAGACGGGGGAGGTCCGAATATCGGGAAATTCTCTTGTTGTTGCAAGTGTGACAAGCAGTGATATGTATATAACCGCGTCCGATACAAGTGCAATAACGGAGCCGGGAACGTACACAGTAAATCTTGTTCCGAAAAAGGGCAGCATAAAGAATGATTATAATTTTGATTCGACAGTAAGACCCTCCTCAATAGAGGTATATGTGGACAGATATGCCGAAAAGGAAATAAATATTACAGATAAGATTGATGTAAGCTCCGTCGGTGAGAGTAATTATGCCGCAACTACAACGCTTGCAAAGCAGACCGTTACGGTCAAGGGTGCGGAAAGCATAATAAACAGTATAGCTGAAGCTGATGCGGAATATAAATTTACGGATCCGATAACGGAAACGCAGACAGTGGAAGCCGGGATTGTTCTGCGTGATACAGACGGTGAGAAAATTCCTCTTGATAATATAACGTTGGACAGTACAACGGTAAGTGCGACCGTACCTATACTGACAATAAAAACAGTAAGTATAGTGCCGAATATTGTCAATGCACCGGATTCGTTCGTATATGACAGCAACTGTGTAAGGGTGGAACCTTCCTCAATACAGATAGCGGTACCGAAAGATGTTACCGACAATGTTTCATTCATAAGTACAGCAGATATAGATATATCAAAAATAAACCCGACCAACAATAAGGTGAATGTTGAGCTTGATATACCGCCGGGAATAAGAAATCTCAATCAGATAACCTCTGCTGATGTAACTTTCGATTCAAGTCAGCTTACAACCAAGAAGATAAGACTTAAGAAATTCAGTATATTAAATGAAAGCGAGAACCGAAAAACAACGGTTTCGACAAAGTCTATTGATATATCTATTGTCGGTCTTAAAAGTCAGCTGAGTTCCCTTACAGCGGAAAATGTGACTGCTGTTGTGGATATGTCGACCAAGGTCAGCTTTTCCGGCTACGGAAGTGTTCCGCTGAAGATAAATATCAACAGTAAGTTTCCGTTCTGTTGGGCATACGGAAGCTATGAGGTTGATGTTAATGTAGAGGATACATCAAAAAATTCCAATACAAGCCCGTAGCTGCGGACAGCCGGAAAGATAAACAGAATAATAAAAAAGAGATGCTGTAATGAGCCGAAGGGTTCGGTGCAGTATCTCTTTTTGCATATTTTATACTTCTGTTATTTATTCGCAATGACTTGTTTTTACAAATTATACATTTGATTTGTTTTATTATAGCATTACAAAGCGACATCCGGTTACTTTGATATTTTTGAGAAAGGAGCTTTGCTATGATACCGAAAACGAAATTTGACGGAAACGAGCTTACGGTTTATCTTTCGGGCGATATAGACCACCATACAGCAAGAAAGATACGTGAAGTGACAGATGCACTTATTCAGGAAAAAAAGCCCTCACGTCTTTTCCTTAATTTTGCGGCGGTAAACTTTATGGACAGCTCGGGAATTGGTCTTATAATGGGAAGATACCGCATGATGCTGCTTTTCGGGGGGAGCGTCAGGGTGGTCAGTATTCCGGAAAATCTCAGACGGATTATGGAATTATCAGGACTCGGTGGTCTTAATGTTTTAGAAAGAAGTGGTGAATTGAGTGAAAGTGTCAAATGAAATGACAATAACCTTTGAAAGCCGTTCATCAAATGAAGCATTCGCACGTTCTTCTGTGGCGGCATTCATAGCCCAGCTTGATCCGACAGTGGGTGAACTTAATGATATACGTACCGCTGTATCGGAGGCGGTTACAAACTGCGTTGTTCATGCCTATAAGGACACAATAGGCAAAATTACAATCAATGTGCGTCTTACGGATAATAACAGTGCCATAATAAAAATAAAGGATAAGGGCTGCGGAATAGAGGATATAGAAAAGGCGATGGAGCCGCTGTATACAACTGCTCCCGAAGAGGAAAGGGCAGGACTCGGCTTTGCGGTTATGCAGAGTTTTTCGGACGATGTCAAAGTGCGTTCTACACCCGGAAAGGGAACAAGTGTTACGTTGACGAAAAAGCTCAGGCTGAGGCTTGCAAATGTCTGAGCGTGAAAATACCGTCAGTGAAAACCTCGGTCTTGTTCATGCCTGTGCCGGAAGATTCAGAGGACGGGGGATAGAATACGATGATCTGTATCAGGCGGGCTGTATAGGTCTTATAAAGGCGGCCGATAATTTTGATCCGTCGCTCGGTTACAAATTTTCCACATATGCGGTGCCGGTGATAATCGGAGAAATCAAGAGGATGTTCCGTGACGGGGGTGCTGTCAAGGTATCGAGAAGCCTTAAGGAATTGGGTATGAAAATTAACAGGGAAACGGACGGCTTTATAAAACAGTACGGAAGAGAACCGACAGTCGCCGAGCTTGCGGAAAAGCTCGGAGCCTCCGTTGAACAGATAACCGAGGCTATTTCCGCTACCGCACCGCCGGTATCTCTGACGGTATCGAATGATGACGGAGAAAGCCAGACGGATATACCGACAGATGCTCCGGATGAGAAGATAACGGAAATCATGTCGCTGAGAACCGAGCTTGACAAACTTTGCGATGACGACAGGAAGCTTATTGACCTCAGATTCTACAAACATAAGACGCAATCGGAAACAGCAAGGATGTTGGGAATGACTCAGGTTCAGGTATCAAGAAGGGAAAGAAAGGTACTTATTTATCTCAGGGAAAGGCTTATATGAATGTGTTTTTTATTTTAAGGTCATATTACTCCTTTTTGCGGAATATAAATTCATAGAAATTAAAAAGTAGGAGAGGATCATCTATGGAATATTCGCTTAAAAAGGAGAACTGTTCTGTCTGCGAAACTATCCTCCAGTCAAGCTCGGAACAGCCCGTTGATCTTGATTTCAGCCTTCCCGATTACTGCCCGGATATAGAAAGAATACTTAAATGCCGTATGTGTCCAAGTATTACATCAAAAAGCATAACAGGAAACAGACTTGATGTTGACGGCGTTACTGTTATAAGACTGTATTATCTTGATTCCAAAAAACAGGCTATTCGCTGCTGTGAGCACAGCAGTCCGTTCGCGTGTTCTTTTGAACTTAAATCAACCTCCTCGGATATGGCGGCAAATGTCAGGGTGAAAACGGAATATCTGAATTGCCGTGCGGTAAGTCCGCGGCGGCTTGATATACATGGTGCATTTACCGTTACGGCATCTGTTTATTCAAAAGGCAATCAGGAATACTGCACGGATATTGAGGGCGATGATATTCAGCAAAGGAAGCGTGAGGAGACAGTAAGCAATCTTTGCGGAATAGGACAGCAGCAGTTTTCGATAAGTGAGGTTCTTGACATCGGTCAGGGAAAGGATTCTCCCGAAAGTATACTTCGTTCTGAGCTTAATATAAATCTCGATGAGAGCCGTGCCATTGAGGATAAGCTTATGCTTAAGGGAGAAGCTGTACTTCGTGTTTTATATGTAACCGATATAGAAACCGGTGCTCAGGATTTTATGTCCTTCAATATTCCGTTCAGTCAGGTGATAGATGTTCCGGGAATTACCGAAAGCACGGTGAATGATATTTCCGTTGATGTTATGAGTACGGATGTGTCTCTGAAATCCGAGTTTGACGCAAACAGTACGCTTATTGCCCTTGATGCCCGTCTGTCCGCACTTGTTTTTGCATATGAGCCTATGTCGGTTGATCTTATAGAGGACACATATTCCACGGCCTATGAGTTGGAGCTTGAATGTAAAAATGTGCCGGTGAGACGACTTATAGCAAATACGGACATGAAAAGCCCTGTTAAAGAAGAAATAAATACAGGGGACAGCGGTATTACCAAGGTTATAGATCTTTGGTGTGACGGTATTAATTTTATAACTGCTGTTGAAAATAATATGCTCACTGTCCGGGGCAAGCTTAATTGCTGTATGCTTGCACTTGATAAGGACGGCATACCGTTCTGTGCGGAGAAAGCGGTGGATTTTTCCCTCACTCCGGATATGGCGGAATGTCCTCAGAGTGTTACGGCAAATACAAGTGTAACCGTTCCCAATATAAGCTTCCGGATCACAGGTGACAATACGGTTGAAATAAAAGCCGATCTGAGTATGAGATGCTCTGCATACGAAAGTACAACTCGAAGATGCATAACATCGGCAAATGCCCTTGAGGACAGAATGAGAAAAAAGGACAGCACCGCGGCTCTTACTCTGTATTATGCCGATGAGGGGGAAAGCCTTTGGAATATTGCACAGCTTTATTGTACATCTGTTGAGGCTATACAGCTCGAGAACAATATTACGGATGATGTTATACAGGCTCGTGGAATGGTTTTGATACCGATGTAGGGGGAGGACGCATTATGGAAGAAAGAAATATTTACAGGGATATTGCCAAACGAACAGGCGGTGATATCTATTTAGGTATAGTGGGTCCTGTCCGGACAGGTAAATCGACCTTTATAAAGCGTTTTATGGATACGCTTGTAATACCGAATATTGAGGACGAAAGCCGCAAGGAAAGGGCTACGGACGAGCTTCCTCAATCATCTGCCGGAAGAACAATTATGACGACCGAGCCTAAATTCATACCGGAGGATGCGGTTGAAGTAAAGCTTGACGGTGTATCAAGCTTCCGTGTAAGGATGATAGACTGCGTAGGATATATTGTGCCAAGTGCTTTGGGCTATATTGAAGACGAGGCTCCTCGAATGGTAAAAACTCCGTGGTTTGAGGATGCAATACCTTTCAATATGGCAGCGGAAATAGGAACAAAAAAGGTTATTACAGACCATTCAACGATAGGTCTTGTAATAACCACTGACGGCTCCATAAGCGATATAGAAAGAAGTGAATATGAGGAAGCAGAGGAAAGGGTTATAAATGAGCTTAAGGAAATAGACAAGCCGTTTATTGTTCTCCTCAACAGCACAGACCCTACTTCGATGCAGACCCGGAATCTTGCGGAAAGCCTGAGTGATAAATACGGGGTACACGTCGAGCCTGTAAGCTGTATGGATCTTGATGAAATGGAAATCAAGAGAATACTTGCGAGGATACTTTTTGAATTTCCCGTCAAGGAAATCAAGGTTGATATGCCGAAATGGGTATCATCACTTGAAAAGGAGCATTGGCTCAGAAGTGCGGTGTTTAATACAATACAGACAGCGGCAGGCGGAGCGGGAAAAATTCGTGAAGTAGCGGATTTTGCGGATAAAATAAAACAATGTGAGTACGTTCTCATGGCGGAAACCAGTGCCGTTGACCTCGGCTCCGGAAGGGCGAGAATGAGGGTGGAGCTTGACCCGACACTGTTTTATAAGGTATTGGGCGAAAAAACAGGTCTTGATATAAACGATGAGGGCGGCTTGCTTGATGCAATGATGGAACTTTCTCAGATGAAAAAGGAATTTGAAAAAGTACGGCAGGCATATAATGATGTCAATGAAACAGGTTATGGTATAGTTATGCCGTCAATGGAGGAGCTTTCACTTGAGGAGCCTGAAATCATCAAGCAGGGCGGTCGTTACGGCATAAGGCTTAGAGCTAATGCACCGAGCGTACACATGATGAAAACCACTATCAAGACGGAGATAACACCTATTGTCGGTTCCGAGCAGCAATCAGAGGAGCTTGTAGAGTATCTTCTCAGAGAATTTGAGGAGGATCCCCTTAAGATATGGGAGTCAAATCTTTTCGGAAAGTCTTTGCATGAGCTTGTCAATGAGGGGCTTCACAATAAACTTTACCGTATGCCCTCGGATGCACGAAACAAGGTAAAGGAAACAATAGAAAGAATAATCAATGACGGTTGTAACGGTCTTATATGTATTATCCTATAAAAAATATAAAAACGGGTGGCCGCAAATTAACATTTTGCTGCCACTCACACTTTATGTTATAATTTATTTGTTCAAGAATAGACAAAGGTAAAGATACCCTAAATATGGAAACACGACAAAAATGTGTTGCAGTCCTATCCCTTTGTTTATTATTAATTGTGCCTT